>NZ_OY787470.1:600000-820000 GCF_963678835.1 uncultured Desulfuromonas sp. | reverse complement strand
ATGGCCGGCAAGCTGGAAATGTTTAAGCATCATGACGCTGACCAGATGGCCGATATGCAACGAATCGGCCGTGGGATCGATGCCGACATACGCGGAGGTCATCTCCTTTTGCAACTGTTCTTCGGTTCCGGGCATGATATCGTGGATCATGCCCCGCCAAGTCAGCTCTTCGACAAAATTCATTTTCAATACCTTCAATTCACTCGATAGGGTCATCAATCACAAAGAACTATTCCGCCACTTCCATGACCCGCTCAATATGGCGAGCCTGACCGGTGGATTCGTCAATATCAACCAGGACGGCACAGAGGACAGGATCTTTTTTGGCAACTTCAAACCGCGCTGGAAGCTGGGTGATAAATTTCTCCACCGCAATCTCCTTGCGGATTCCAATCACGGAATCGCGACTGCCGGTCATGCCGACATCGGTCTGATACGCCGTCCCTCCCGGCAAGATATGCTCATCCGCAGTGGGAACATGGGTATGCGTTCCCACAACAGCAGACACGCGCCCATCAAGATAATGGCCCAGAGCCATCTTTTCGCTGGTGGCCTCGGCATGGAAATCCACCATCACCACCCGGACATCATCAGGGAGACTGGCCAGATACTGATCGGCAAGTCGAAACGGGCAATCGAGGTTATTCATAAAAACGCGGCCTTCCAGGTTAATCACCGCCACCTTAATTCCAGCGCTGGTTTCATATAAGCCCAAGCCACGCCCCGGTGCCCCCTCGGGATAATTTCCCGGCCGCAACACATCGTCAAACCGATCCAGTTGCGCGGCAAACTCCCGCTTATCCCAGATATGATTACCGGAGGTGATGACATGCACACCGAGTTTGCGAAACTCGCGTACCACATCTTCCGTCAGCCCAAAACCGCCGGCAGCATTCTCGCCGTTGACGACAACGAAATCAACGGCATGACGATCAACCAACCGATCAAGACAACGCGACAACAGCTGTCGACCAGCCCGACCAACAATATCCCCAACAAAGAGCAGTTTCACAGTACAGCCTCACTTTGACTACTTGGCATAATCAACGGCACGGGTTTCACGAATAACATTAACCTTGATTTGCCCCGGATAGGTCATTTCGGCCTCAATCTTGGCAGCGATATCTTTGGCGAGCACATGAGAATGGGCATCGGAGACTTGATCGCTGGAAACCATCACACGCACTTCGCGGCCCGCCTGAATCGCGTAGCAACTGTCGACCCCGTTGAACGAAGTGCCGATACGCTCCAACTCTTCAAGACGTTTGACATAGGTTTCCAACATTTCACGTCGTGCTCCCGGACGAGCACCGGACAATGCATCCGCCGCCTGAACCAGAACCGCCAGAACACTGGACGGCTTCTCCTCTTCATGGTGAGCAACAATGGCATGCACAATCTCCGGCGATTCACCATACTTGCGTGCCAGATCAGCACCAATCATAGCGTGAGAGCCTTCGACCTCATGGTCAACCGCCTTACCAAGGTCATGAAGTAAGCCGGCTCGCTTGGCCTGCTTGACATTGATCCCTAATTCCGCAGCCATCACGCCGCACAAAAATGCGACCTCGAGCGAATGCTTGAGAATATTCTGACCATAGGACGTCCGATATTTAAGCCGCCCGATCAACTTAACCACTTCAGGATGGATGCCATGCACCCCAACGTCGAAGGTCGCCTGTTCTCCAGACTCACGAATCGATTGATTCACATCTTCTTCCGCTTTTTGAACAATCTCTTCAATTCGGGCGGGATGGATACGACCATCGGTGACCAACTTTTCCAACGCCAGACGGGCAATCTCACGTCGCACCGGGTTGAATCCGGAAATAATCACCGCCTCCGGTGTATCGTCAATAATCAGGTCAATACCCGCCGCAGCTTCAATGGCCCGAATATTCCGACCTTCGCGACCAATAATTCGACCTTTCATTTCATCGGAAGGCAGGGGCACAACGCTGACGGTTTTTTCGGCGACATAATCACCGGCATAACGCTGAATCGCCAACGACAGAATTTCTTTGGCTTTTTTGTCGGCACTTTCGCGTGCCTCATCCTCAATCTGTTTGATTCGCTTAGCAGCATCGTGACGTGCCTGGCTTTCCATCGTCTCCATCAGGTGTTGACGCGCTTCTTCACCGGTCATACCAGAGATCTGTTCAAGTCGTGCCATTTGCTCTTCAACCAACTGCTCGGCCTTCTTTTCGCGCTGCTGAATCGCACCTTCTTGAGTCGCCAACTCGCGCTCACGTTGCTGAGCTTCCTTATCGCGTGTTTCAAGAACCCGATCTTTGCGATCAAGATTTTCTTCACGCTGAATCAGTCGCCGCTCCTGCCCCTGAAGTTCGCGCCGCAACTCTTTAGCTTCTTTTTCCCACTCGGCCTTGGCTTTCAGAACCGTATCTTTTGCCTGCAACTCCGCTTCTTTGCGGATGGTTTCAGCTTCTTTTTTTCCATCTTCAACAATTTGTGATGCCAACTGTTGGGCACTGCCCATCTGCGACTCATCGAGTCGACGACGCACGTAGGCACCGACGAGAGCCCCTCCGGCGACGGCAATCAATATCATGATGCTACCTGTTACTGTATCCACTTAAACCTCCTGCGCTTCAATGCGTAAAAGAGTAATTGTTGTTAGAGCCTACGGCAAAAAGGCTCGCGGAGCCCATAGATGGGCAACCAAAACTGTCGGGCACATTTGCAACCCGGCAATTCTGTGCGGTTTTGAAGATTTCACGTTCAAAACCGTGGCCACAAAAGCCGGGAACGGCCTTTGTGCAACCACCTTACTGACCCGAATCAGAACGCCAAGACCTCTTCATCGGTCACAATATAATCCAGACCGACATCATGAGATTCTTTAGGCAAATCATCTTCAAGTTGAAAAGAAAACCCCAGACCAACGAGGAGACAGGATGATGGTCGCACCTCGAACGTCTGATCGTAAAACCCTTTACCATATCCCAGCCGCGAGCCACAGCGACCAAAGGCAACGCCCGGCACAACAACAAGGTCCAACTGGTCCACAGTTACCTGCTGACATCCGGTGGGCTCCAGAACACCAAAACAACCGGGACAAAAGCTATGCGTATCAGGAGTGATCGCAAAAGACATTCGCCCATCTTTGACCTGAGGAAACACCACGCATTTGTGCGCTCGCAAAGCTTCATCAAACAACAATGTCGTTTCAACTTCCTGCCGGATCGGTGAATAAAGAGCAATCGTCTGAGCCTGCTCAAACAGCGTCAAGCTCAGAAGACGTTGCTGGGCACGCCGACTGAGACGACAGTATTCGTCCACATCCAGAGAGAGCCGTTGTTGCAGTTGTTTTTCTCGAACGCGATGTTTGGGCATTCTGCTCCATAGCAGCCTACCGGAGGACAATCGACAAGACAGGGGTATTTGGGGCGGGAACCGTCGCGAACAGCCTGAGACTCAGACTACCACGAGCGAACAGTCAATATCTAAAGCACCGGCACATCAGGTCCGAACCGGAGCATTACAATAAAAAGCCGAATCGGCGTCTATTTATCAAGATGTGTTGACTTGAACTTCTTTGCCATATCCCGATCTCACAATCGAAAACCGGTGGCTTATCGCTCGTCGCCCGATTTATTCGGGCAACGCGGAGGATAATTTGTCGTCTAACGTCTGTAACGACTGTGACATCGCACTTTGCGCCCGTTCCAGCTCACGTAGGCTTTCTAAATACAATCCAGCCACGTTCATAAGTGCGAGAACCGTCGCTCCCAGCGTATCTGCTGTGGCACCGGCAGCCATCACTTCAGCGATACGGGCATCGACATAGGCAGCCACTTTCTGCACCTCTTCCACGGAACATGTGCTCCGTATTGAGAAATCCTGACCTAATATCGTCACCCGAACCGATTGCTTCAAGAGCTCTCCTGATCAAGAAAGTCCAGCCGGGACAGAATTCGGTCTAACTCCTGGCTGACAAATTCACGTTCCTGAACAAGGCTGTCTTTCTCCTCATTCAGTCGTTTACATTCCTGCTCCAGCTGTTCTTTATAGGCAAGCAGCCGATCTATTTTTTCTTCCAGACGGACTAAAATATCCAAACTCATAGCCATTTATTCGATAGTAGTATGAGGTTAAGTAAACCTCTGCAAAATGTCAAGAAAGTTAACGTTTTTCGAAAAGAGCGTCGACAAACATCTGTGGATCAAACGGGCGTAAATCCTCAATCCCTTCACCAACACCGACAAAGCGAACCGGCAACCCCAATTCGGCGCCGATGGCCACCGCCATACCGCCCTTGGCCGTGCCATCCAACTTCGTCAAGGCAATCCCGGTAACACCAACAGCTTCTTTGAATAATCGCGCTTGTACCAAAGCGTTTTGTCCGGTTGTCGCATCAAGCACCAGCAACGTTTCATGGGGAGCCTCATCAATTTCACGGCCAAGAACCCGGTACAATTTCTTCATCTCTTCCATCAGGTTGACCTTGGTGTGCAGACGACCTGCCGTGTCGAGAATGAGAATATCGGCATTACGGGCCACAGCGGCCTTCGCAGCGTCAAAAGCAACCGCAGCGGGGTCCGCCCCTTCATCATGACGAATCACTTTGACACCGGACCGCTCACCCCATACTTCGAGCTGGTCGGCCGCAGCCGCCCGGAAGGTGTCTGCCGCCCCCAGGACAACCTTTTTACCCTGCGAAGAAAATTGCTGCGCCAACTTGCCGATTGTGGTCGTTTTCCCGACACCATTCACGCCAATCACCATCAAAACAAAAGGGCTATGGCGGTCAAGGGCTAGCGGCTCGGCATTCACATCGAGCAAACGGCGAATTTCATCTTTAAGCAGTTCGCGCAACTGATCCGCATCCGCCTGTTTAAGCTCTTTTGCACGCTGCTGAAACCCATCAACCAGCATTTGCGTGGTTTTCATGCCAAAGTCGGCGGTAATCAGAATCTCTTCAAGCTCCTCAATCACATCCTGATTCACCGTGGATGCCCCACTGAACAACGAATCAATACGGCCGATGAGGGCTGAGCTGGTTTTGGATAATCCGGAACGCATCCGGTCATAGAGTGAAACCGGCTCGGTCAGACTTTCAGGTGTCGGAGCTTCTGCTGACGTCGCAACACCCTCTTGCGGGGCCGGTTCAAAAGCCGCGCCTGAAACCTCTTCGCCGGATTCGGGTGCCGGAGGCTGCAGCGATTTACGGCGACGACGGCGAACCAACCGCCAAACCAGGAACAGGACCAACACTGTCCCAACCAGATACAGTGTTGCATACGCGGCAAGAAGTTGCTTTTCGACCGGAACGCCCCACTGGGCATAAAGCGCAACCAGCCAGGCAACTGCCTGCTGAAAAAACACTGTCAGTTGAGCCATAAGCCCTGAAAAGAATTCACCCACAGAACGCCACGATTGATACACACTATTCATTAGTTCTGAGCACTGCATAACTGGTTATTTTTTCCTATTGATTATTCATAAAAAACACAAAACCCTGCGCCGACGCCCTGGGATAGGCGTTTAAATCCCTTACACCTCAAACTCCAGGCGAAGTTCTTCGACACAGTGACGTGCCGCCTGACGAATGAGGGCACTGAATCGGTCGGACTCAGCGCAAAGAGCCAGATAATACTCTGTTGTGATGGGAAACACAAACCAATCTACATTCTCAGCGCGAATGGCAATTTCTTCAATGGCACCAAATCGGTTTGCATTGAGACAGCGACGGAAATGGCTGAGCAAGATCCCTTGATGGGCGCCAAAAATCTTCAAATCGTCCATCTCCGCCCAGCAGGAGAACCAATCAACGGCTTCTCCATCCCAATCGGCAATAATGGCACAACTAACCCCCTGACCATTTTCCACCAGAGGTGTAAGAAGATGCTTGAACGGCATGAACTCTCCTTCCGTTTGCTATAAAAGCTGTCGACGTTCCCAAAAGCTCCGCTATAGGAGCCGTTAACTCGCCGCCAATTCATCCATGCGCACGGCTACCAGCGAGGAGACACCCGGCTCTTCCATGGTGACACCAAACAGGGTATCGGCAATCTCCATGGTGCGGGTGTTGTGGGTAATAACCACAAATTGCGAAGAGCGCGACATCTCTTTGACCATATCGTTAAAGCGGCCGATATTGGCATCATCAAGCGGTGCGTCAACCTCATCCAACACACAAAACGGTGACGGCTTGATCAAAAAGATGGCAAAGATCAGCGCCACAGCCGTCAACGCTTTTTCACCACCGGAAAGCAAGCCGACATTCTGCAGTTTTTTCCCAGGCGGCTGAGCAATGATGTCAATGCCACTTTCGAGCAAATCGCTTTCATCCGTCAAACGCAGCTCGGCCTCGCCACCGACAAACAGGCGAGGAAACACCTGCTTGAATTGTTCATTAACCTGTTCAAACGCCTCTTTAAAACGCTTGCGCGTGGTGCGATTAATGCGGCTGATGGCCGTCTGCAGATCGTCAATGGAGGCATGAACATCATCGCGCTGCTTTTCCAGAAACTCAAAACGTTCCTCCAGCGCAGTAAACTCTTCAATGGCCATCAGGTTCACTTCACCAAAAGCTTCAAGCCGTACCCGCAACTTGTGCAGCTTCTCCGTCGCCTGATGAACCTGATGAGGATCAAGATCATCCTGACGTGTCAAATCGACCTGGTACTTATCGCGAATTGTCTGGTGCAGATGTTCCAGCTCCAAACGATGCTCTCGCACCTTGATCTGCAGATGACTGTGTTGTTCCGTTGCCCCGTTCAAGGCACTGCGTTTCTGCCGCGCCTGCTGGTCCAACTGTTCAACTTTTTCATGCAGAACACGCGTCTGTTCCTCAATGCCTGTCTGACGCTGCTGTTCACGTTGACGGCGCTCCAGCAGCACCTGAAGTCGGGCCTGCCCATCAACCTGCTGCTGCTTGAGAGCCAGCAACTCTTCACCGCATTGTTCAAGTCGTCGTTGGCGATCACGCTGGCGTTGCTGCTGATCGGAAACCGCTTTTTTCTCGCGATGCAAATCGCTGTGCAAGCGCTGCTGGCGTTCGACACCGCGCGCCAACTCAACATCGATTTCGGCGAGTCCCTGCTGTTGTTCGGTCAACCGTTCACGCTCCTTGGCAAGCTCCGCTTCGCCCTGCGTCAAGGCCTCATTCAACTGCTGCTGGCGCTCTGCACCCAGGCGAACAGTCTCCTCCAGCTCCACCAGCTGACGGCGTAACAGTTCATCCTCTTCGGCAAACTGATCCGCATCAAACAACAGCAGCTCAAAGCGCTCATCAACCCGTTCCAGTTCGCGAACCATCCGGGTGCGCTCTTTTTCCAACGCAGCGACTTGCATCTGTTGCCTCTGACACAGCAGCGACAACTCCTGATGCTCTTCACGACAGGTTTCAGCGCGTTGCGCGCTCACCTGTTGACTCTGCTCGAGATCGTCCACCTGTTGCTGCAGGATCTCTTTTTCATGGTTGAGCTCTTCGATGCGACGCTTGTTGTCCAGCAACTGTTGTTCACGGCTATCGCCCTGACCAACCGCCAGATAGCCCTGCCAGTTCAGGACATCGGCCTGGGGTGTAACCAGACAGCAGCCATGCGGCAGCGGTGTTTGCCAATAATCCTCAAGCGTCTCGACAACAAACACCCCTTCCACCAAAGCAGCGAATGCGGCACTGGCCTCATCAAAGTCAATCAATTCCCTTAACGGCGTCCCACCTGGGAACACCACGGCAGGAGGTGTCGAGGGCAACTGAAACCGACAGCGCTCAAAATCTTTTTCATGGCTTAGAGCAAGCACCGTTGCGGCATCTTCCACTTTAATGGCTTGAATCTGAGTGCCCAATGCCGCCGCAACAGCCGCTTCATAACCGGGCTTGACATGCACCCCTTCGGCCATGGTTCCAGCCAGTTTTCCAGCCAAGTCGGAGCGCGACAACGCCGCGCGGATGCCTTCTTCATACCCGGCATGATTGCCGGCCAACTCCTGCAATGACTCCAGCCGTGACGCCCCCTGATGAAAGCGTTTTTGCACCTCACGTAACTCTGCCTGCAAGCGATCTCGCTGCTCTTGCTCGGCGCGCTGCTGACGAGAGACCTCGTCAAGTTGCTCACGGCTGTCGGCAAGTCGCTCCCGGCCGACCAGCAGATCATCATCCACCGCGACAATCTGCTCCTGCAACTGCTGACGTTGCTCTTCCAGGTTAAGCCTGTCACGCTGCTGGCGTTGCCGGCGCTCGTTGAGTGAGGCACGTTTCTGTTCAGCCTGAGATTTCAACCCCTCACATCGCGACATGTCGACATGACTGGAAAGGACGTCTTTACGTAACTGATCAATTGTGACCGCACGTTCGCGCTCCTGTTCAGCTTGACGCAAAACACGCTGCTGAACCTGATCGCGTTTTTGCTGTAGTTGCTCGACATCCCCTGTCGCCTGCTCATGCTGGCGCGTTAACTGGTCAATCTGTGAAGAGGAATCCGACTCCATACGGCGCGCTTCCGCCACCTCGGCAAAAAGCGTTTCCTGCTGTTGTTCGGTGTGGCGCATCTGCTGACGTGACAACTCCAGCTGGCTTTCCACTTTCTGAATATCACTGTCGAGTTGAAACAGCTGATCACGCAAGCGACGCATCGTCTCGTCTTGCTCGGCTTGTTCAAGGCGCGCTTTTTCAAACGCCAATTCAGCCTGAGACGCCCCGGACTGCCCCGCCTCAACAGCCGTTTCAGCCTGCTCCAATTGCTTTTCAAGCTTTTCCGTCTCCTGCTCCAATTCGCTCCAGCGATGGCGCGCCAATTGAATTTCCAGTTCTTTGACCTGATTGCGCAACTCACGAAAGCGCTGTGCTTTACCGGCCTGACGCCGTAAGCTGTCGCGCTGCCGCTTTACTTCGGCAATAACATCACTGAGACGCGTCAGGTTCTGGCGCGTGGATTCAATTTTTCGCAGTGCCGCTTTTTTACGGGCTTTATATTTGGTTACCCCGGCCGCTTCTTCAATAAGAACGCGACGCTCTTCCGGACGAGAATGAAGAATGGAACCGATTTTGCCCTGCTCAATAATCGAGTAAGCGCGAGCGCCAACGCCGGTATCCATAAACAATTCAGAAATATCCTTGAGCCGACAAGGGGTTTTATTGAGCAGGTATTCACTGTCGCCGTTGCGATACAGACGACGGGTAATCATAATTTCAGAATACTGATTAAACTCACTGGTTCCGGCACCCTGTGGATTGGCAAAAACCATGGTGACTTCAGCCATGCCATGGGGACGCCGTTTCTTACTGCCACCGAAGATCACATCCTCCATCGCCTGCCCACGAAGGTTTTTGGCGTTCTGTTCCCCCATGGCCCAGCGAATCGCATCAATCACATTGCTTTTACCACAACCATTAGGACCGAGAACGGCGGTCACGCCAGGTTCAAAATTGAGTACCGTCCGATCAACAAAGGACTTGAACCCGATAATTTCAATCCGTTTTATTTTCATAAAGTGATCATATCCGCCACACGAAAACCGCCTGAGAAGCTCTTGATGAATCCCGACACAGTAAATGTGTCATCGTATCAATCACGCAACACTCTGTAAAGGTTCGTTACAACAGGGATGTAGGCTTGTCGCCATTCAGGAGAAGGCGTATAGTCAGAGCGTAGCTCAAGCGGCACAAAGACATGGCAACTGTTCGGGTTAAACAACCAAGACATCCTGGAAATAAACTTTATGCGACGGCGCATTTTACTGACGTTTTCAACATTGATCGGCCTGCTTCTCTGTCTGAGTATCGGACTGTGGGGCTACATCGTGACCCATCAGGAACAGATCGGGGCCATGATTTCAAGTCGCCTCAGCGACAATCTCAAAACGCCTGTCACCCTGAAAAAAGCCCGACTCGGTTTTCATCCACGTCCCACTCTGGACTTCACTGAAATCACCGTTGAAGCCAACAATCGCTTCAAAGCCACCATTCCCCTGCTCCATGTCCGGGTTAGCTGGCGCGATCTGTTTCAGGGCCAGATGGAGCATTCGCTCATTACCGTGGTCGATCCACAGATATACCTGTTATCGTCCAGGCGACAAGCAACCACAGCTGCAGCACCATCCACCAGCACGACTTTTGACTGGCGAAAAATCCACCTGCCGCAACTTCATATCACCATAAAACAGGGTGAGGTCCACCTGGCCGCACCACATGGTGACACTCCGCAGTCCTGGCAAATCTCCGAACTGGCGGCAAAACTGACACCATCCGGAAAGACGGGACTCTCCTTTCAAGGCTCAGGAAATCTCCATCTGCCCGACGGCAGCATTGCCACAATTTTTTCCCGAATCAAACTTTCCGGCATGACTCACGAACTTGGCTTGGCAACGGTTCAAGCTCAAGGAAGAGTGAGTAATCTCTCCGTGCCTGCCAGACTCCAAAAAGCTTGGCCTTTCCAGGTCGCGGGTCGTTTGAGCGTGCAAAGCGAATGGCGCGGCAACCTCAACGATGGCCTGCGCATTCAGGCCTCGATGAAACCTGCGACAGCTCCGTTGCAACTGCTTCGTGCCAATGCCCCGACGATCCAACTGGATCAATGCGCCCTTTCCTGTCGGCTGCAACAGACCGACGCGCTTTTCACCTTTGATGAAGCAACGTTATCCTTAAACAGAATGACCCTGTCAGGCCAGGGGTTCTGGTCATCAGATTTGTCTCACTACGGCATTACCGCAAACAGCAATGCCATCATGCTGGAAGATCTTTATTCCTGGCTGCCGACAAAGCTGTCACGCAACATCGTCAACATTGCCCCACAGGGTCGCCTGACCCTCAAGACCCTGAAACTCGACTCACAGCAATGGCCACCAACGCTATCCGAAATTCAAGCCGTCCATCTTGATACGAATCTGACCCAGCTCAACCTTGGTTCATGGTCACAAGGACCGGTCAACGTAACCGTGGATGGCTCGGCGCAAGCTCTTTACCTGACAAGCACGCCGCTGCGCCTGGCTACGACAGCCGGACACATTGAATGGCCACTGGACATCAAACTGTCGCATGGAGACACACAACAGTGGCAAGTACACGCCAACCTCAAACAGATGACCTATGACGCCGCCAGAGTCCTGACCAAAAAGGCCGATGACGACGGGCAACTGAGCTGCACAGTGGAGTCCGGCACAGACGGCTGGCACCTGCACTCGGGGGATTTAACCCTCCCCCATCTCGGAGTGGATTTTTCCGGGACCATTCACTCCGCCGACAACTACCACCTTCAACTCAACATTCCGCAGCTGGAGCTGGCCGATCTCGGCCCAGATATCCGACTGCTCAAACAGATGAAGCTGCGCGGTAAAGTCGCCGTGCAAGAGACCCTCACTCAAACACCGGGACAACCTCTTGACGCACAAGGCTCATTGGCCTTAACCAACTGTGCGATCTCACCGACCCATGCCATTGCACCGATCCACACCATCAATGGTCAGGCAACCCTGTCTGGAACACGCCTTGATGCCACAGATCTTGAGGTTAGCCTGGGAGATTCGCAGTTACGCGTCAACGCCCACCTTGATGATGTGACGCACCCTGTGGCTCAAATCCACGCTCGCGCTAGCGAGATCATCGCCAAAGACCTGGTGTTTCATTCACCAACCGCACGCCTTCACGATGTCGACGGACGCATTGCGATCCATGCCCACGGGATTGATTTTAACCGGGCAACCGTTCGCCTCGACAAGGGCACAACGGCAACGGTAACCGGGGCTTTGAAATTTCACGGCCCGGATCTGCAACTGCTTGTCGAAGCTCCGTTTGCCAATGTCGACGAAGTCATCGCCCTGTGGCACGGCTCTGCTGATCACGGCCACACCGGCCAATGGCCCCACTATGAGATCACAGATGATGAACAAGAGACATTACACATCCGCGCCATGGTCGATAAGGGGATCATCAGCGGCTTTGAGTTCAGCAACGCAACCGGCACCATCCATTATCGCTATGGCCGTCTGCGCATTGAGCCGTTGTTGTTTGAAGCTGACGCCGGTTACGGCAGCGGCAAGGTTCTGCTTTACCAGACAACCGATCCGGCAACGCTGCAGATTGAAGGGACCGTCGTTAATATTGATGCGGATAAAGTCTACAGCCAGCTCCTCAAACACACCGGCCTGGTCACCGGCCGACTCACCGGTGACTTTTCCATCAGCGGCCCGATCGGCAGCACCTTTCTACCAAATTCCAACGGCCTCTTTTCCGTCACAATCCAGGATGGCGTACTACGCAAATTCAAAGTGTTATCAAAAGCATTTTCTCTGCTCAATGTGGCTCAGCTATTCACGTTCAGCCTGCCGGATATGGCCAAGGAAGGAATGCCGTTCAGCCAGCTGACCAGCGACATTATTTTAGAAAACGGGGTATTACGCAGTGAAAACCTACGCATCGACAGTGCGGCAATGAATACGGTTCTGGCCGGCGAGCTTGACCTGGTCAACAGCGACCTTGACCTGATCATGGGCATCAAACCGCTGGGTACCGTCGACACCGTTTTCACCCGGATCCCGGTGGCCGGTTGGTTGCTTACCGGCGATGATCGAGCGGTCCTCTCCGCCAATTTCGAAATCAAGGGACCGTTTTCAGACCCCAAAGTGGAGATGATGCCGCTCACATCTCTTTCAAACAAGGTCTTTGGTATTTTCAAACGGACCCTGACCCTGCCGGGCACTCTGATCAAAGACCCGGAGAAAGTTCTCACCAATCCCGATCGCCCGCAAAAATAAAAAAGGCGACCAAAGGCCGCCTTTTTGTTCACAGTTTAACGTACTCGGGTCATGCAGGTTTCGGACACACACCAACATAGACGGTGGAGATGCCGAACGTCAGGTCATGGTGTTGCACCTCAGTGAAACCGGCCTGTTCCATCATCCCTTTAAACGTCTGCTGATCGGGAAACTCGGCCACGGAATCGGGCAGGTATTTATACGCTGTCCGTTTTGATAGCAAGCCCCCGATAAACGGCAGAATTCTGTGGAAATAGGTCATGTAGAGCGTGCGAAAAAATGGATTTTGGGGTGTCGAAAACTCAAGAATCACAGCGCGGCCACCTGGCTTGAGCACCCGGCACATTTCGGCCAAACCGGTTTGACGATCAACAACATTGCGAATCCCAAAGGCAATCGTCACCCCGTCAAACAAACCATCCGGATGCGGGATCGCTTCACAGGGCGCATTGACCAGTTTAATCCGATCACGATAGCGGGAAACCGCAATCTTTTCCCGGCCCTTGACCAACATGCCCTGAGTAAAATCCTCACCGATAATCGTCACGGAATCGGGCGTACGCGAGGCAATTTCCAAAGCCACATCACCGGTTCCCGTCGCCATATCCAGCACCATGCCAGCGGGGGGTACACGCAGTTTACCTACGGCAAAACGACGCCAACGGCGGTCAATCCCCATCGACAGCAGACGATTCAACAGATCGTAACGCGGGGCGATATCATCAAACATGGCGCGAATGCCGCGCCCTTTTTCCGAAAGATTGAACATGCTAAACTCCTGAACGGTTCCGTTCCGACTCAAGCAATACACGCTGGACCTCAAAAAATCGGTCCGCAAAACTCAGCGAGAGTCTTATCACAAATAGGGCCAACCGTCAGCAACAAACGGTTGAGCCATTGCCACGAAAGCAGGGCTATGTATCCGTTATTGGTTGTTGCCGGCCTGGTGTTTCACCACAACAAACTACTGATCACCCAACGACCACCGGGAAAGAAACATGCCGGCTATTGGGAGTTCCCCGGCGGTAAGCTGGAAAAAGATGAATCACCAGTTAACGCACTTATACGAGAATTGTGTGAGGAGATCGATCTGAAAGTCGCGCAATGCGAAATTTTCGATGTGGTCTATCACCGCTATGACGAGCAACCGGTTTTGTTGATGGTCTATCGCTGCCAGAGTGACACCAATCGTGTGCGCCATCTTGAGGTCAGCGATCATGCCTGGATCGACGTGGAGGAACTGCACAATTACTCCATGCTGCCCGCCGACGATGAACTCATTGAGCAGGTGATCAAAAAAAACGCGCCGCAATGAATTTACACTGCGGCGCATTTTACCATCGGTTCTTTACGTCAGCGGTTATTCCAGAAACTCTCCGCCCCAGCCGGAAGGCGATGGCGGTGTTGGCGGTGAGGGTTGAGCGGCAATCCTCGGTGCGCAGACGTGTCCTTTGAGTTGGAAGCGGCTGAGCACACCCTGTAATTGAACCGCCTGACTGGCTAACTCCTCGGCACTTGCGGCACTCTCCTCCGCGCTGGCGGTATTCTGTTGGGTCACATCATCAATCTGAGTGAGCCCCTGGTTAATCTGAGTAATGCCATCGGCCTGTTCATTGCTGGCCACAGCAATTTCCGCAACCAGATCGGTTACCTTGCCGACACCGGTGACAATGTCCTCCAGAGCATTCGCGGTTTGTGAGGCGATTTCAACCCCGTTTTGAGCACGCTGCACCGACGTTTCAATCAAATCAGCGGTTTCACTGGCAGCCTTGGCACTGCGTGCCGCCAGATTGCGCACCTCTTCAGCAACCACGGCAAACCCTTTGCCATGCTGGCCGGCCCGCGCCGCTTCAACGGCGGCGTTAAGCGCCAGCAAATTAGTCTGAAAGGCAATTTCATCAATAACCTTAATAATGTTGGAAATATTGCGTCCAGAAGCGTTGATCTCTTCCATGGCGGTCACCATCTGGTCCATGCATTGGTTGCCCCGCCCGGCAGCACTACTGGCCTGGCCGGAAAGATCTCGCGCCTGACCGGCATTTTCAGCATTGAGGGTGGTCTGCGACGCCAGCTCGCCCATGGACGCGGCAATCTCTTCCAGAGAGCTGGCCGAGGTGGTTGCTCCTTGAGACAAAGCCTGGCTCGCTTCTGAAACCTGATTGGCCCCGGAGGAGATCTGCTCACCAGCCTGCTTGATCTGGAGCATAATGTCATTGAGGTCCGTTTCCAACTGTTTGAGTGAACCGCGAATGACATCCTGATCATCCACCGGCACCACGTCAAAAGCCAGATTACCTTGCGCCAGCTTCTGCAAAGCATCAATCATTTCATGTTGCAAACTGTCCGCCAACATATCCATGGTTTTAGCCATACGGCCAATTTCATCATCGCGATCCATGTTGAGTCGCAGGTCAAGATGGCCTTTGGAAATTTCTTCGATCATGGTCACGGTACGGCCGATCGGCCGTGACAGACTGCGGGCAAACAACAATACGGCAATTCCGCTGGCAATAATGGTAAAGCCAACCATGCCAATGGCACCATAAAGCATGATTGCGGTCTGCTCCTCCACGTCGTCAAGATACAGACCACTGCCGACAATCCACCCCCATTGAGGGATGCGTTTAACGTAAGACACTTTGTCAACCGGCTCTTCGTAGCCGGGCTTAGCCCAGCGGTAGCGAACAAAACCACCCTCTGTACCATCAGTGACTTTGACCATTTCAACAAAGAGTTTTACCCCGTCAGGATCGGCAAATGTGGAAAGGTCCTTACCATCCAACGCCGGTTTGATGGGGTGCATCACCATCTTCGGCACCACATCATTGATCCAGAAATATTCCCGACCACTGTACCGCAAGTCCTTAACCACCTGCTTAGCCATCACCTGCGCTTGCGCTTGGTCCATTTGACCATTTTCAACCTCATCAACAAAATGGTTGATGAGCCCCCAGGCCGTATCCACCTGGCTACGGACCTGAGCATAACGTTCATGGTAGAGGTTCTCACTGGTTTTCCAATACAACATTCCAAAAACAAAACACATCACTGGAACCGCTACGGCAAACAGGATGTAAATTTTGTTCGCAATTTTCAAATCTTTGAAACGCATACCCCCTCCTTAAGACAACAAATCGGTCACCATTGCTCACCAACGAGCCATGAGCAAATTATAAAACACCATTATATTAAAACAAGGGATAAATAAGATTAGGGAAGAAAAATTTTACACAGAGAGCAGAAAGGAACGATCTTGTTAATATATTAACGCTGTTCTTTATGGTTCTTATTAACGCGGTACACGTAAGCGAGAATTTCAGCCACAGCCTGATAAAGCTCAGCGGGAATCTCCGAGCCAACAGGAATCTTGGCCAGCAGTTCGACAAGATCAGGATCGTGCGAAATTTCCAAACCGGCCTTTTCCGCCGCCTGGATAATATTTTCAGCCAATTGCCCTTTGCCGCTGGCGACAATCAGCGGCGCATCAGCGACCTCTTTGTCGTATTTAACGGCAACGGCTTTTTTAACAGGATCATCACTCATGATTTATTCATAATATCCGCGACCGGGTTAAACCCGCGCATCAAAAACATTGTCATGACCGGGTTGCAATCGATTGATTAATTCCACCGCCGGGTCTTCTACGCCTTGGGCAACTTGTATCGAGCGCACGCCAAACGGTGCCAGAGCCTCTTCGAGCTCGGGCAAACTCTCCTCCAATGCCGCCTGACTGTCATCATCTTCACAGAGGATACGCACAAACAACACCTGCTGTTCAAACAAGAGGTTGGCCTGCACTGCGCCCAAGCCTTCGAGGGACATATTCAGGGTCACAACATGACTGACCGCTTCTCCATCAGCTCCGCCCTGGCGTTGTTCGACCAAGGCATAGCCCTGTTCCATAAACTCGAACGGCAACGGCAAAAACAGAATCCCTTCCTGAGCAAACCTTGCCCGAGTCAGTTGTAATAATTCCAACTGTTGAACCATCTGGCGACCACTGTCCCTGACGGCATCAGGCAGATCATCATGTTCCGCAAGGGACATCAGTATCCCCTTGAGAGTCTGCGCCGCTTGGCCGGATTTTTGTTGCGACAACAATTGTTCATAATCCAACCCCAGGTTATGGGACAGATTAAACAGGATCCGTGATCCGGCTGTTTTTAAGTCACTGCCGAGATCCTTTACCAGGCTTTCAAGATGGGTCCATTGTTCAGGAGTCAGGGCCCCTTCAACCACCCTTTTTTGTTGCGCACTCAGCGGAACCAGATTGATGGCGGTAAAAAGAGCATTCGCCACATTTGACGAGCTATCCAGACGATGGAGTAACGTCGTCATCCCGGCAACCTGTTGCGGACTTGGTGGGGCCAAGGCTGGAGTTAACGACTCATTGGCTGGTCGCAATCCTCCCGTTTCCGGAGCGGATACGGCGGGTGATTGGTTGGTGACGACACTGCGACCTGTTGCCGTTGCTTTCTCTCCAACGACGACTTGAGGCGTCTCAGCTTGAGGCGTTTGCGGCGTTTTTGCTGCCACACCAGCTTCAGGCGACACCGGACTCTGACCCGCAGACGATGCTGCGGTTGACGGCGGTGGCACGGTCCCCTTAGCATCTGCTCCTGTACCGGATAATTCACCACCTGCAGTGGGCAGGTTTTGTCCCGTCTGAGAAACTGCCGGCTTAGCTGCCAAAGGAGTTTGAACCGTTTCGCCCCCAGCACCAGGGTTTGGTATAGGCGAAGCCGCAGATCCCGGTTGTGAAGCAGGAGGTGGTGGTGTCATGGCCGGGCTGGTGGATGGTGCATTCTGCGGAAGCACCGGTGTCCCCGGTGCCGCAGTTGCCACCGGCCCCTGTTGAGGCGCAGGGGTTTGCCCCCCCCCCTGCTGGGCAACTGAAAAGCGTTGTCCGAGGAGCGTTTTGAGTGTCGAGCCAATCTCTGTTTTATGATCATAGAGATGTATCAGACGAAGTAATTGATTGTCTGTGGAGGGAGAGACCACCTGCAGCTTCAAACGCGGTTCCGTGGCCACAACCTCAAGATTCAGCTTCTGGCCGTTGTGCATTTCCACATCGCTCTGCGCCTTAAGCTGCTGCTGTCCCATCTCAAGAAGAATTTGACGGCCCGAGCTTTCAACAACAGTCGCCTGAATCATCTGATGGAGGAGCAAATTATGCTGAACGGCATCCTGAACACCCTGAGTCGGAGTGGCTGGATGCACATTATACAGTTGTACAGGTGTCGGTCCGATAATATCCATATGATTGTATCGGTCGGAACAAGCGCTAAATTTAGAATTCTTTTAGAACGGTGGAGAATACAGGATAAGTTTATTATCCCCTGTCGGAGCGCATTTATTCGCGAATTGTTTAGGATAGAAATTCGCGGCTTAAGCCGCTCCGACAAGGGACAAAAACGACATGCCGCATCGAAAAGGAAGATATCAGGTCTTGGATATTGACGGTTTGATCCTGGCCTTAAGCAGCCTGCAGTTGTCCGACTCTGTCTGTCACTAAAAATCAGAATCCGACGATTTGAACCTTGGTCCGCAGCAGACGCCGCTGCTCAGCCAGGCAAAACGAGATAATCCGGTCACGGTCTTCCGGTTCAATGCTGTGGTAAGTCATGGCAACTTCATAGCCGCCACGTAACTTTTCATCAACGCGAACAACCAGCCCTTTGCAAAACATCAGACCGGTTGCGTCAGGCAGATGAAATTCCAACTCATACGTATCACCGGCAGTAAACGGCTCTTCAGCCGAGATCAGCACCCCATTGCCACTGAGATTTACCGTTGTCGTCGCCACTTTAGGTGAGGGCTTGGAAGAAAGGGTCTCCTTGCTGTACACCACCTTAATCGCCGTATTTACCCGAAAGTATTCACGCTGTTGTGAATAGGCAAAGGACTCAAGCCCCATCACACGCAACACACGCGCGTTTATCACTTCATCAATGTGCGCATACATGGAGACGGTTCCAACACGTGTATCCAAGGACAAAAGCAACTTGCCACCGATACGCACCTTGTCCATGGGCAATTCGTCTGGACGAAATTTAACTTCGAGGTAGGGTTCAGCGATAATACGCGCGACAGCTTCCAGACGAACTTTTACATCATCAGCAAGCAGGATATAAACGCGTAATAAACTAGGTTTTTCCAGATATTTAAATAGCGCAAAGTCCGCCACGAACATCTCCAGGCTTAGCGAACACAATCTGATTCACTTGAGTCTTACCAACTGGCCAAATACCACTACACGGAGGAACGAACAATCCGTCCCTGATTGTGCGTGGTTTGCTTGTACCCCCCCAGCACAGAACGTCCCTTTTTCAGCCCTGTTAACTCGTGGGAAATGAGCGCTATCATGCCATTAATTTTAGGTAAAAGCAAATGATTCAACGTCAGAACCTCGCCAATAAGATCCTGGCGTTGTTTGAAGAGAGGATGGCCGGCAGCAGCATGTCCGACTTGACGCAACGCATTGAGCAATTTGGCATCATGATCACGTGCCTGTCGCTGGAGAGTCTCCAGTTTAAGCACATCGTCTTTTAAATCAACCTCTGATGATGAGATCGCCTGGGTAATCTGCTTCATAAGATCCAATATCGTCTGATATTGCGCTATCGACATCTGTAGCGACTCTTCAAGGTGAAGCGATACGACGGGTTCAGGCATCATCAGCTCTTTTCATAAAATAAGTATCGTGTCGGAGCGGCTTCAGCCGCGAATAGTTGTCGCGCAAACAAAGAGAATACATTCGCGACTTAAGGCGCTCCTACAGAACGCTGCAACACTAGCCTGCAGCACTCAAGGGCTTGTAATTTTCAGGGACATCGGAGTTCTGAGGCTGTGAAGCCGCAGCCGCACCACCAGCCGCCTCCTTGCGGGCAATAGAGATTGCCTCAGACCAAGTCTGTCGCAGATCCGTCAACAGATGTTCCACCACTTTGAGCTTTTCAATATCTTCGTCCAGATTCGCCTCACTGAGCTGACGATTCATAAACGCGTAAAGCCCATCAAGGTTTTCAGCAATTTCGCCGCCAACACCATGATCCAATGTATTGGCAAACTCCGAAATAATCGCCATCGCCCGGCTGATCCCTTCACGACGCTGCTGTTTGTTGCCAGCCTCAATTCCGGCCATGGCCTGGCGGGTAAAGCGAATCGCCCCATCATACAGCATAATCAGGATCTGCTCCGGTGACGCCGTAAGAATCTGATTCTGTTGATATTGCTGGGTATAGGTATTCATTTAGTTATTCCCCGTCATCATTTTTGTTAACATATCCATCTGCTGGGTCAGAAAACTGGATTGCGAATTCATATTGCTGACCAGGAGTTCCAATGTCGCGAATTTCGCCTGCAATGTCGCTTCTTTTTTGGCGATCAATGGCTCAGTGCGGGCAATCTGGTTATCAAGGCGCTTGATGGCACTGTCATAACGCTCCTGCTTCTCCGCATACATACCGGATGTTGCGCCGGTCATTTCCAACAGCTTGCTGTTGAATTTTTTCATCACACCATCGGTATCGTTTTCACCGGCAAGAAGGCTGACCACGCCGTCAAAATCCTCATCAAGAGCCTCGTTGAGGGCTGAATCGTTCAGATTAATCGACCCATCACGCTGAGTGGAGATTCCCAACTGCGACAGCACACTCATGGAACCGCTGGTGTCTATCTGTGACGACAGAATATTCTGCAACTGGCGTTTAATGCCGTTGACGGTACTGTCACCGCGCACCACGTCACTAAGGATATCTTCGGCACCGGCTTCAATCTCTTCAGCCGTAGGTGCAGCAGCACCAAACTCCTCATAACCCGCAGAGATCCAATCCATCACAGCATTGTAGCTGCTGACAAATGTGCTGATTTTTTCCTTAAGCGCCTCAGTGTCCGGTTCAACCGTCATCATTGTTGATTCATACTGAGGAGGATCAGCCCACTGCCAGGGATCAAGGCCCGCTTCAAACGTTCCGCCATAACTCGTATTGCTGACAGAGCTAAGATGCATGGTGACGCCGGGAATAACGCCGCTGACCGTATTGGTATCACTGACCACCCTGACCCCATCAACAAATGCGACCGCCTGCTGTGCGGAGCGCGTTTCCGTCAAGCCAAAGGAAATTGCCACACCTTCACTGTCAACCAGATTGCTCGATGCCGTGAAACGAGTCTGCGCATCCTGTCCGGTCAAGACAAGATGATACGCATTGACGCCACTGCCATCGTTGATAATGCTGGCCTCAACACCGGTCTTTTCAGACAGGGCATTAATTGACTCCGCAAGCCCCTGCAACGAGTTATTGCTCTCATCAACGGTAATGGTCTTACCCGCCACCATAAACGTTCCCGTGCCGAGGCCGCCAATAATATCTGAACTCACGCCGACACTGACAGTTTTCTGCATCTGAGCCAGTTGAACCACCGTCACATCATAACTGCCGCTGGCCGCGCCATTGCTACTGGCGGAGAAGGCATCTTCAGAACTCAGATTGATCTTGCTGGTCCGCACTTCGCTGGTGATATTCAAACCACCAACAGCCGAACGCAGGTCTTCGAGGCGACTATCAAGTTGTTTAAACGCGCTAAGCCGTGCCGCTTCAGACTCTTTTTGAGCCTCTAGACGATCCAGTGGCGCGCGCTCCAGAGTCATCAACTCCGTAATAATTTCATCGGTTTTCAATCCTGATGCCAAACCGCTGAATGTGATGCCAGCCATAGGAACCTCCCGTATCCATGAAAACTGCCTGCCTCGAAACTCCGCGCTGTATGTAGGAGCGGCTTCAGCCGCGAACTTATGGCTGTAAACCACAGAATTTGTGTGTGGTCGGTCATGCGCGGCTCAAGCCGCTCCTACAAGGGATTCTGTCGCAAAGGTATCAGCCTTCGGTGTTAACAATATTACCGCGTAATTCCTCAAGCCGCACAGACAGGGACAAAACTTCTTCTGCCGGCACCTGACGAATCACTTCATCCGTTTTCGAATCAACAACTTTGACCACCAGTCGATTGGCCTCGTCATCATTTTCAAAACGAACACTATAGACGCCATCCTCTGTCAGAGATTTAATCTGGTTTAACAGCTCTTCAGGCTGAACTTTATTGGATTCAGCTGCCGAAGCCTGTTCAGAAGCGGCCTCGTAATCTTTGGCCTTACGGCTCATTTCGATGTCTTCACTCGACTTATTCGGTAC
Source organism: uncultured Desulfuromonas sp. (assembly GCF_963678835.1). Classification (NCBI taxonomy): domain Bacteria; kingdom Pseudomonadati; phylum Thermodesulfobacteriota; class Desulfuromonadia; order Desulfuromonadales; family Desulfuromonadaceae; genus Desulfuromonas; species uncultured Desulfuromonas sp. Next base: position 798,089 of record NZ_OY787470.1, on the reverse strand, counting down.
AGACTGCTGAGCGACACCGGTTAATCCAACTGCTTGAATTTCCATGATACCCTCCGTATGCACATCTCTTAAACCTTGAACACCTTAAATTTTGCCGTAGGGTTTAACTTCTGTAGGAGCGAATTTATTCGCGAACGGCTTCGCTTCGGGTTGATCTTTCGCGGCTGAAGCCGCTCCTACAGCCCGACAAAATTACTTGGGTTGCGGTCCTTTTGAGAAAAAAAGGGCCGGCCAAGGCCGGCCCTTTTTCAGTTGTGCATCCTTAGCAATTAACCCAGCAGACTCAGAGCCAGCTGAGGTGCTTGGTTGGCCTGGGCCAGAATCGAAACACCGGCCTGCTGCAGGATGTTCTGCTTGGTCATGTTGGATGTCTCTTCTGCGATATCCGCATCGAGAATCCGTGAACGAGCAGCCGAGAGATTCTCGGAAACGTTCTGCAGGTTAGCGATGGTGGATTCGAAACGGTTTTGAACCGCACCGAGGTCACCACGGATGGTATCGATCTGAGCCAGAGCGGCGTCAACGGAGCTGATCGCCGTTGTTGCACCTTCACGAGTCGAGACATTAACCTGATCGATGGTCGTTGTAGCGTTCCCAGCAGTGTTCAGACCGGATGCAGCCAACGCACCAGTGGTTACTTCTTCGACGGTAATGTCATTGGTGCTGTCCAGGGAAACCTGACCATTGTAGGTCGTGCCACCATCATCAATACCGTCAAGACCAACAGAAGCGGCATCGAGAGTGGTATCACCATCAATATCGACACTTTCAGCCAGTGTGAAGCTGCTGCCATCATCCTTAGTGATCTGCACTTGGCCATCATCATTAAGTGCAGCGGTGAAGCCCGTTGTATTGTCGTTGATTGCATCAACAACTTCTTGAGCTGTTACTTCACCACCCGCGGCGGCGGCGATATCAACAGAAGTACCGTCTACGTCCATGGTGTAGGTACCGGAAACAGTCGCATCTTCCTGAACCAGAGCACCAGTTCCACCGGCAGTCAAAGTATCACCAGTACCTGCTGTAGCGGATGTAATAGTCAAAGTACCTGCAGCATAGCTGGCGCTGATATCAGCCAGACCATCAAGAGCAGTTGCCAAATCGGCTGCAGTAGAAATACTACTGTAATCGATGGAGCTGTCATCAACAGCTGTTCCTTCTACAGAGATGTCTAATTTGGTCACCGATGCTGCAAGAGTATCATCCAGACCAGTCACGTCAAATGTTGAAGCGGTGGCCGGAGTACCGTTAGCATCTGTAAAACCAGAGCCGGACGCTACTGAAAAATCTTCCCCGGTAGCCGTTGCAGCAGAGGTCAAGGTAAGCGTATCACCAGCCCAAGAAGCAGAAGAAATCTCAGCTAATCCTTCCAAAGCCGTTGCCAACTCAGCCCCACTAGTGACAGCGCTGAAATCAATACTTGAGACATCAATACTACCTGAATTGAACTCCAATGTAGAACCGTCTACAGCTGCAGCTTCTGCATCCGTAATATCAATAGTAGCTACGGAAGCAAGAGCATCAGTACCAGTATAAGCCGCTGTACCTGCTGTACCTGTTACTGCAGTCGAACCAGTACCATTAACGGCAACAGACAAAGCACCACTAGTTACACCATCGATCGCAACTTTAAGGGCGTCAAGGTCACTGGTAATAGCAGTATTAGAACCATCCCAGTCACCATTCAAGGTCAGTGTTGTGCCATCCCAAGCTGCGGTTACAGCTCCGGTTCCAGCATCATTATCGGTGTAAGTAATGCTAAAGTTGCCGGCGGTTCCAGCAGTAGTTGCGGTGATCAAAACATTGTTTACAGCATCACCACCTACTTGAGTAGCCTCAGCGGCAACAGCGTCTGCGCCATTTTGAGTAACTTGGAAATTGCTACCAACAGCTGCAATACTTGCATCCGTACCATCAGTAATAACACCAGTGGTACCAACAGCAGCATCAGTACTTTCCAGATTTACTGTGGAGAAGTCCAGAGTCTGAACGTTTGTTGCAGTTGCAATGGTCTCACCAGCAGCCGTATTGATTGCGTCAGCCAGACTGGAGTTGGTTCCGTCAGTCGCGCCAACTTCTTTGCCGTTAACAACCAGATCACCTGCGGCCAGAGCAGTACCGTTAACATCACTACCGGAAACGGCATCACCGTTTGGTGCTTCAATGACAGTACCTACAGCACTCAGTTTGCTAGTTTCAGCACTATCGATACTGAAGGAGATGGTTTGGCTAACACCGGCATTGGCACCAACTTGGAAAGTGGCGTCAGTCATGGTGCCGTCGAGCAGGTTTTTACCGTTGAATTGAGTGGTATCAGCGATACGGTCCAATTCTTCGATCAGCTGATCAACCTCAGCTTGCAGAGATTCGCGGTCAGAAGCGCTGTTGGTATCGTTGGCGGACTGAACAGCCAGCTCACGAATACGCTGCAGGATATTGGTGCTCTCTTGCAGTGCACCTTCAGCCGTTTGCGACAGGGAGATGCCGTCGTTGGCGTTACGTACCGCCTGGTTCAGACCCGTGATTTGAGCGGTCATACGGTCAGAGATCGCCAGACCGGCAGCATCATCTTTCGCGCTGTTGATACGCAGACCTGAAGACAGGCGCTGCATGGATTGGTTAAGATCGTTTTGAGATTTGCCCAGGTTACGTTGGGCGTTGAGGGATGCAACATTAGTGTTAATTGTTAATGCCATGATTTTCCTCCATGAAGTTTGTGTGGTCGGGCTTCCGTGCCCTGGTTAAATTGTCTTGCTACAATTTTTCTACGTTTTCTCTGTTTGGGGGATGGTCTTGAAATAGGCTTCGTCACCTCCTTCTTCCGTAAATTCCCCGCATACAAACCTTCTTCGGCATCCTGCTTAAGAAAGTTTAGAAAAAAAAATATTTTTTTCGTTTTTTTTCAAAAAGACGATAACAAACTGTCTTCCCGGCATTTTTTACCGTATCTGTCTATTGAATCCTATCTTTAGATAGTACCTTTGTTTTGCCAATTTTCAAGAAAAATCCACTTAGTGCTCTGACAACACGAAATCTTCGGGTCTGGCTTCGCCTCGCACCATTCCCACTGCGTTGCGAAAGCTTGACGTGGAGTGGCCACTTCGACGATTTCGCGCCTTGAGTGAATGGCACGATGCTGTGCCATTCACTCGAATTTTTAGCATTGACAGGGCACTGCCATGTGTAGGAACGAATTCATTTCTCCAGTCAAACCTTTCGCGGTTAAAACCGCTCCTACCACAACCTATTCATCATGCCGCGAACAATTCCACCCTGTAGGAGCGAATTTATTCGCGAATCCTTCTCCTGAACGAGTAAAACCATTCGCGGCTGAAGCCGCTCCTACAGGGGGGGCCTACTCCGCCTAGCCGAGCAGACTTAATGCCAGCTGCGGTGCCTGATTGGCTTGAGCCAGAATCGAAACACCCGCCTGCTGCAGAATATTGCTTTTGGTCATGATCGATGTTTCCTGGGCAATGTCCGCATCGAGAATCCTTGAGCGAGCGGCTGAAAGATTTTCGGTGACATTCTGCAGGTTGGCAATGGAGCTTTCCAACCGGTTCATCACCGCGCCCATATTGCCGCGCATCTGGTCAATATACTCCAGTGCGCTGTCAAAACGGGAAATTGCCAGGGTGGCATCACTGCTGATATCGACATCATCAATATTCAGTACCGTTGAATCGGCACTGCCCAGTGACACACTGATCATCTGACCGGCGTTGGCTCCGGCCTGAAACTGAAATACTCGGCTGGCGATCTCTTCGGTACCCAGCTCGTCAGCATTCGGCCAGGTTTCAACAAAGCCCTCAAGCGGATCATCATCGTAGACCCTCGGGTTGTCTGCGACCACCGAGGTGTTGGTAAACACCTTGCCGCCATCGGCATCTAAACCACCGATAGCACCGACATCATCGTTGGTCAGATCCATAGTGCTGATAAAGGTTGAAAAGTCGCCGCCCTGTGTGGTGATGACCGTTTCAAAATCGGCCAGATTCGCATAGGCAAAGGTATTATGGCGACTGGCGAGATCTTGAATGGCATTATCCAGGGCGTTGCCACTGACACCATCTTCGGGATGATCCTTCAGATAGGTCATGACCTCATCAATTCCGCTACCTCCGGCATCTTTGATCGCGTCATGCAGAAAGCGGGTCGCCGCATAACTGGCCGCATATTGTGATGAACTGTCGATATTATCCGGATCGAATGCGGCAATGAGGTTGTCAGCCGAGCCGGCGTTCCCCAGGTCGATGGCGAGACGTTCATCACCGCCCATCATGAATTCTGCCGTGCCTTCAACAAACCAGAAGCCCTCATTGCGAATGGAATCGAGGCTGGTGTTGGCACCCATGATGGCATGGGTCATTTCATGCACCACGACCCGGTCGTATTCCCACATACTGCTGGGATCTTCGGGGTCATACTTGGCCATATTGACAGTCAACGGAATCGCTGTGTAGCGGCCGTAGCTGTCAACTTCGGTTCCGCTACCACCCACATAAGCCACCGCATCGCTGTCCGGATCATCAATGAACTGCACATTGAAATCGACATTTTCAGCGGTGAGGCCGTAATATTCTTCGACCCGATCCTCTGAATAACGCAACCAAGCCGACTTGAGGCTTTCGACAACCTCGGCCCGCTCCGGATCGCCACCAATGGTACCACCTGGACCATGAGACAACACTTTCGTCCCATTAAAGGTGGTTGTTTGACCGATACGATCAATTTCCAACTTGATCTGTGCAACTTCGGCCTGTAATGATGCTTTGTCGGAATCGCTTAACGTCGCTTCGTTGGCAGCCTGAACCGCCAACTCACGACCACGCTGGATCAGATTGGTCACCTCCTGCAACGCCCCTTCGGCCGTCTGCAAGAGGGAGATCCCATCATTGAGATTACGAACCGCCTGGTTCATCCCTTTGACTTGCGAGGTCATGCGATCACTGATCGCAAGACCGGCCGCGTCATCCTTGGCGCTATTAATCCGCAATCCTGACGATAGCCGTTGCATCGCCGTCCCCAGATCGGTCTGAGCCGATCCAAGATTACGCTGCGCATTCAGCGCTGCAACATTTGTGTTGATCGTCATTCCCATGACATGTTCCTCCATGAATTACGAGGTTCGGGCTTCCATGCCCTTCATTCTCTTTTTCTCTATCGGTGAAGCAGCCAGCTGCAAAAAGGCTTTGCAGCTGGCAAACAATCAACCCAGCAAACTTAAGGCCAGTTGAGGGGCCTGGTTTGCTTGTGCCAGAATTGAAACTCCAGCTTGCTGCAAAATGTTTTGCTTGGTCATATTGGATGTCTCTTCCGCAACATCCGCGTCGAGAATCCGCGACCGCGCCGCTGAGAGGTTCTCAGCAACATTTTGCAAATTGGCAATGGTGGATTCAAAACGGTTCTGAACCGCACCGAGATCACCACGAATCGTGTCGATCTGAGCCAAAGCAGCATCAACGGAACTGATCGCTGTCGTAGCACCTTCACGCGTTGATACATCAACTTGATCAATGGTGGTCGTGGCGTTACCGACACTGTCAAGGCCGGCAGCAGCCAAAGCGCCCGTGGTTCCTTCTTCAATGGAGATATCCGTTGTGCTGTCCAGAGAGATCTGACCATTGTACTCTGAGGCGGTCGTTCCAACTTCGGCAAGACCGGCAGAGGTTGCCAGTGGGGTTGAACCATCGGTATCAATGGTTTCCGCCAGAGTAAAGGCACTGCCATCGGTCTTGGTGATTTCAACCTGACCACTATCTGTCAATGCCGCACTGTACGAAGCACCAACCGCCACATCGTCATTAATGGCATCAACAACATCCTGTGCCGTGATGTCATTGCTGGACACTGCTGCAACATCGAGAACAGTCCCCCCATCAAAATCGAGGGTGTAGGTTCCACTGACCGCACCTTGGGTGGTTGCAGAGATCGCACCGATGTTAGACTCATTACCGGCATCCTGAGTAAAGGTCAGAGTGCCACCACCTGCATCGCTCAAGGTGTAATTGGTCACAGACAGCACAGTCGAGCCACTCGTTCCGTTAACAATTTCATCCACCAATGCGGCGGCAGTCAAGTCACCACCAGAGCTGTTGGTGAACGTGTAATCGGTACCATCAACGCTGAAGGTCATATCCTGACCGGCGTAAACGGTCACCGCACTTAAATTCATGTTCTGGATTTCAGCCTGGGCGGGTGCGGCAGCGATTCCGGCAACCGTTTCCGAACCGGTGGGTCCGGCAGATACGGCTTCGTCGAGAGCCGTGTCAATCGGATCAATATTGGATGCGGTTCCTGAATTCTGCGCAAACTGTAAAACAGCACTGCCCTCATCCGTGAGCGTGTAATTGGCAATGGACAGAACGGTTGAACCACCTGTGCCATTGACGATCTCATCCACTAGACCGGCACCCGTCAGATCTCCAGCAGTGCTGTTGGTAAAGGTATAATCCGAACCGCCAACCGTAAAGGTCAGTGAGTCGCCGGAACCAACTGTCACAGCACTCAAGTCGAGCTGTTGCACTTCTGGCGTATCAGGGCCATACGATGTTGTTACGGTGGAGACTTGATCATCTGGAGGTGTTCCTGATGGTGCATTTATCGTCGCATTTCCACCAGTATCACGAAAGGTGCCGCCCGTCTGGGTCAACGTATAAGTCGTACCTGTGACGGAAAGAGTCCAGATCGTGCTACCTCCGCTATCGGGACCAGCACTGACACCATCCAATGCTCCTTCAATATCGCCATCATTGTTAATCGTAAGTCCGTTAAAATCAACGAAAGTACTATCTGCAAAATTGAAAGTTAAGGTGCCACCTGTAACCAATCCAGACAAATCACCGCTCTGAACCTCAGCGGTTGGAGACAAGCTGCCTTCAGTAATGACATTGGGCACAACACTACCGGAGATATCCACCGCAGCCGGATCAACCGATGTCGTAATGTCAGCGATAGGCGCTTCATTTCCAGCAGTTTGCGTAATGGATACAACTCCGGCACCTTCGTCAGCAACAGTATAGTTGGTCACAGACAAAGCCGTCGAGCCACTGGTGCCATTGACGATTTCATCGGCCAAAGCAGCACCCGTCAGAGAACCACCTGAACTGTTGGTAAAGGTAAAATCGGAACCATCGACCGTGAAGGTCATGGTATCGCCATCAGCAAGAGTCGTTGCGGTCAAATCGATGGTTTGAGATTCTGCCTGGGCCGGGATAGCCGCAGCTCCGGGGGTCGCTTCAGTCGCAGTCACATTGGTCGTTGAATTCGCCAGTGAAACGGCGGAGAAGTCAAAACTTTGAACGTTGACCGCTTCGGCAATATCTACTCCCGCAGCAGTGTTGATGGCCGCAGCCAGACTGGTATTTGTTCCATCTGTCGCACCAACATCCGTGCCGTTAACAACCAGATCACCTGCAGCCAGAGCGGAACCATCCATTTCTCCGCCGACAACAGCATCACCGTTCGGTGCTTCAATGGTCGCACCGACGTAGCTGAGCTGACTGGTTTCAGCGCTGGCAATACTGAAAGAGATGGTTTGGCTGACACCAGCATTGGCGCCAACCTGGAAGGTGGCATCATTCATCGTGCCATCGAGCAGATTTTTGCCGTTAAACTGGGTAGTGTCCGCAATACGGTCCAGTTCAGAGATCAACTGATCAACCTCCGCCTGAAGCGAATCACGGTCTGACGCACTATTGGTGTCATTGGCTGACTGAACCGCCAGCTCACGAATACGCTGAAGAATATTTGTGCTTTCCTGCAAGGCACCTTCAGCGGTTTGGGCAAGAGAGATACCATCGTTGGCGTTACGCACGGCCTGATTCAGGCCTGTGATCTGTGCCGTCATCCGGTCAGAGATCGCCAGTCCCGCAGCATCATCTTTCGCGCTGTTGATACGGAGTCCTGAAGACAGCCGTTGCATGGACTGGTTCAGATCCGTTTGGGATCGGCCCAGATTACGCTGGGCGTTCAAAGACGCGACATTGGTATTGATCGTCAATGCCATAAAATCCTCCATGAGTTGGTAATAACGGGCTTCCGTGCCCTGAAATTAGTGATGTGGCTTTAAAACCACAGATAAATGACCAAGGGTTGATCGATGTCTAACCTCACCTCGCTTTCCGCCAAGTCCCTTTTAGTACGATACTTTTTTTACACTCTACAAACAAAAGTATACAAAAAAAAAGACTTTCATCTAGAGAAAAATTTTAATTTTCTTAAATCAGTGCATAAAAAAGCCCCGCAATGAGAGAAAAAATCTCATTGCGGGGCATGGTATGCGTTGATTAACCTTGGAGCAGACTCAAGGCCAGCTGCGGTGCCTGATTCGCCTGGGCCAGAATCGAAACACCGGCCTGCTGCAGTATATTCTGCTTGGTCATATTAGATGTCTCTTCAGCGATATCCGCATCGAGAATCCGTGAACGTGCTGCCGAGAGGTTCTCGGAAACGTTCTGCAGGTTGGCAATGGTCGATTCGAAGCGATTTTGTACCGCACCGAGGTCACCACGAATGGTATCGATCTGCATCAGGGCCGCATCAACGGAGCTGATGGCCATGGTGGCACCTTCTTGTGTAGAAACATCGACCCGGTTAATGGTTGTTGTGGCGTTACCGACTTCATCGAGACCAGCCAGAGCCAGGGCACCGGCAGTCCCCTCCTCGAGGGTAATGTCGGCGTTGCTGTTCAAGGAGATCTGACCGGTATGGGTGACCGGCGTCCCGGCAGTGGCTGCGGTGTCCGCAAAACCGGCACCAGTATTGGTTCCACCGAGGTCTTCCTGAAGGGTGATATCCGCGCCGTCACTGTTGGCAAGCGTGATGTTGTTATCGGCATCCACGGACGCGGTGTACCCTGCTGTCGTCAGGGCATCGACAACATCCTGCGCATTGATCACGCCATCACCGCCAGCAGCCACACCAATGTCCGCGCCATCTACGGTTAGAACGTAGGTGCCGGTGACGGCATCATCGGTACCGGGTGTTGTTTCGGCCACGCCCGGAGTCACGTCACCCGACACGGCAACACTGGTCACATCACCACTGGTCGCCGCAGAGGTATAAACCAGATCTGCGCCGGTCGCACTGGCAGCGGCAGTAAACAAGGAATCATCATTGCTGCCACTGAAGGTCACCACACCACCAGTGGCACCGGTTACCGTCGGATTGGCGGCAGGATCAGCAATGTAGGCCGCAAAGCCGGCAGCGAGCTCTTCCGCAGTAATCGACTTACTCGTACCATCACCGGTCGCAGTCACACCGTTGACAATGGCCGTGACATCACTACCGCCTGTGTTGGTCAATACACCAAAAGTCACGGTATTAACTTCCTGATCGCCAGGCGTCACTTCCAGCGTGACATCTTCAAAACCAAAGGTCAGGGAATTGACAACGGTGGCAATATTTTCACCGACAGCGGTGTTGATTGCGTCAGCCAGGCCGGTTGCGGTTCCGTCTGTGGCACCAACAGCCTGATCGTTGATAATAATATCGCCTTCGGCAAGGGCAGTGGTTGAAACGCTGGTTCCGGCAACGGCATCACCGTTAGGGGCTTCAATAAAGCTGCCGACATAGCCGAGCGTATCGGTTTCAGCACTGGCGATGCTGAACGAGATGGTCTGATTGACACCGGCATTCGGGCCGACCTGAAACGTTGCATTGGTCATGGTACCGTCGAGCAGGTTTTTGCCGTTAAACTGGGTGGTATCGGCAATCCGATCCAGCTCAGCAATCAGCTGATCCACTTCTGCCTGCAGAGACTCACGGTCCGTTGCGCTATTGGTGTCGTTGGCGGACTGAACACCCAACTCACGAATGCGCTGGAGAATATTGGTGCTCTCCTGCAACGCTCCTTCAGCGGTTTGCGCCAGGGAGATGCCATCGTTGGCGTTGCGAGTCGCCTGGTTCAGTCCGGTAATCTGGGCGGTCATGCGGTCGGAAATTGCCAGACCGGCAGCATCGTCTTTGGCGCTGTTGATCCGCAAACCGGAAGACAACCGCTGCATGGACTGGTTGAGATCGTTTTGCGATTTACCCAGGTTTCGCTGGGCGTTTAATGAAGCAACATTTGTATTAATGGTCAGAGACATAACAATACTCCGTTAAAATCGTTATTTTTAACTCTCGGAAAAGCGCGAAGCTCGTCTTAGCCGTGAGCGCTTTCTTTTTTCGCTTCATTCTGTTTTTTTTCGGTTGTCTCAACAACCGGCAACGGGGTCTGAATGTCATAGCCGCTCTTCTCAAGGATCACCTGAATTGCCCGGTTGGTCTGGGGGGCAAACAAGATCGGAGCCGCGAGGTTGAGCGTAATTTTCCTATCGGGCGGTACGGTGACCACAACCAGTGCATAGCAGTTGTCGCCCTCGTCGATGCCGAGTTTTTCGCACTCGCTGGTTTCGGGAACAACTTTATAGGTCAGGAAAAAGTTGGTCGGATCGGTGAGCACCAAAGCGATATCGGGATCTTCAACGCTTTGAATCCAGAACAACGGACCTTCCTTCTCATTGGGCATGACGACAAAATCACGCAGGGATTCAAAACCGATCAGTCCTTCAGGAAATGTCAATACAGAAGCCGGATCGTACTCAATCTCACCAAAACGACTGTTTATCTTGTTCATTTTTCCTCCTTTGTCGGACGGTAGCCTGTTGCCAATGTGTCCAGGTCGTCCAATGTCCAACTTGTTGCGGCACGATTCTGCTCCAGAATCTTGTCGTACACTTCCTGACGATATATTTTTTTATTACGCGGTGCCTCAATGCCCAGACGGATGGTTCCGCCTTTGATTTCGACAATCTGCAGTTTTATGTCATCGCCGATGACAATGCCTTCACCGACCTTTCTGGTTAATACCAGCATAGCAAGCCTTTCGAAAATTCAAGCCAAATTACATATAATCCATAATCGATAACTGACCGACTTTTGCGGTCACGCTGAGCGCGGCCTGCAGCGCTGTTTCTGTCTGGGTAATCTCGGTGATTACATCGATCAAATCGATGTCTTCATAGCGCGAAAGAATCTGTTTCAGATCAATCAGGACCCCGTCCATATGGTCTTTAGAGGTCTCAATCCGTGCGGCATTATTGCCCATCAGGCTACGTGAGCTGCGCACGCTGTCAGCGGAGGGCTCAAGACGCGCCAGAAGATCCTGGAGGTCTGGAACTTCACGCAGCTGCAACGGGGCACCGTCGGGCAAAAGTGAAACCGAGGAATTGGCACCACCAATGGTGAAATCAGCACCGCTGGTAATGGAGACTTCTCCGTAATAGGTGTCGCCGGAACCGTCATTGCTGATATCGGTAAAACCAACGGCGGCTCCGCCGGCATCCTGAACGATGTCCAGGTTATCCCCGTCCACGCGTGAGAAAGCGAGATCGCCACCGGTAGCGGATCCGCTGACGGTCACACCGGCCGCGGCAATAGCAGCGGCATTGGCGGCTACAGCGGCATCAACATCAGCGGCAGTAACCCCGTCGGCATCGGCCGCAAACAGACTGATACCTTCAACGGTCAATGAATAGGGAGGGTCTGTCGCCGTCACATCGGTCCAGGCAAACAAGTCGCTGCCACTGGTGCTGTCGGCGGCGGTTGCCGTGACGGTCAAGCCAGCCGCGGTTGCGGCGGTTTCAAGATTGGTTGCCAGATCAATGGCGCTGTTCGACGCGGCGACATCAATCTGAGTTGTGCCATCACCGATAGTCAGGTCGCCGCCACCCGTGGTCGGTCCGCTCATAGCCGTACCGTTCAGGGTGGTATAGCTCCCGGCCGTCAAACCGGAAACCGCAACGCCGACACCGACGTCGTAAAGAAGTACCGGCTGGCCCGCAGCATCAAAATCAACCGGGGTCGTGCCGTCGTTATACACATACATCGGCTGCTCCAGAGCAGTGGCCGATAGCGCGGCACCGCTGCTATTGGTGGTCACTCCGGGAGGAAACTGCGCATTGTACTCGGCAATACTCAGAGAGTCACCGTCCACGCCCATCAGAGGTTGCAGAGCAATGGGTTCACCACCAAACGTCAATGGAACGATGTTTCCGGAAGCGTCTAAAACCGGGTTGGCCGGGTCGCCGCCGTCCAGGGCGATGGGGGTGTAGTCGTCGTTGGCCGCATCAAGATATCCGATATCGGCAGTGGGCAGTGCCGTGTCACCATTATAGACTTGGCCGGCCTCGCCTCGAATGGCGCGTTCAAGATCGGTCAACTGAGCAAAAAGATTGGTTCCGGTCTGTTCCAAGACGCCGTCGCCATCCAGATCGGTCAAGCCCATGAACAGACTGGCCCCGTCCAGGCTGGTCTCCACATATTCACCGGGAGCGGTTTCCAATTTTTTGATGTTGGAATCCCCATTATAGACCACCACACCATTTTCCTCGGTGAAAGGTGGCGTGTCTTCCTGATAACCGGAAAAAATATACTGTCCCCCGACCTGGGCGTTGGCGACACTCATCATGGAGGTTTTCACATAGCTGATTTTGTCGGCCAGTGTTTCGAGGTCGGCATCACTCATCCCCGCATTGATGGCGTTGCTCGTGGTTTCCTTGGCACTGACCAGCAGGTTTTCGATCTGATCCAGATAGCTGTCGAGGTTGTCGAGCCGGTCGAGAGAGGTTTCCATGGAGCTGATAAAACGCTCAGAAGCGCGGATTTGGGTACGGGCCGACAACACGGGACGAATCGCAGCCGGATCATCGGACGGGCGGTTGAGTTTTTTGCCGGTCGCTTCCTGAGTACGCAGATTTTCAAGCTGATTATTGATGCTGTTCAGCTCTGAATTAAGCGTGCGAAAAGTTGTTGCCTGTGTTGATTTCATAACGTTACCCTCTACCGACTGCGGCCAGAAGTTTTATCGTATGACAGGACCCCATCGGTCACTCTCCGGTTCCTGTCATGTTGCCGTATCAGTTTTTGATGTTGATGACCGTGACCATCAATTCGTCGACCGTTGACAACAGCTTGGCTGACGCTTCAAAACCGCGTTGAAATTTAATCAGACTGATCATCTCTTCTTCAATGGACACCCCGACGGAGCCGTCACGAAGATTTTTCAATTGGGTCAGGGAATCCGCGGCACCACTTTGAGCCAGGCGGTTCTGTCCAGCCTCAATACCGACGCTGGCCGCCATTTTGCCGTAAAAACTGACAAAGGTATCTTCACCGTTAATGGTGTCTGCGTCTTTAAGGGCGGAAATAGCCAGGGCATTGGTATTATCACCGGGGGCGCTGCTGGTACCGGCCGCCACCTTGCGGGTATCGCGAATGGACACGGAAATCAAGTCACTGATATTCGGCATACTGAATTCAGGGGCTTGGTAAGTGCCACCCACATCTGACATATCAAGCTGCGCACTGTCGCCTGCGGTATCCGGTCGCAACACCATGACAAAACTGCCGTCATCCTGCTCATTGACGGTTGCCGTCACACCGACGGCAGCGGTATTGATGGTATTGGCCAGATCGTTCAGGGAGCCGCCGGCAAAGGCAACCGTATTGCTGACACCCTCCACATCAATGGAGAGATCACCGGCTGAAAACGCCGTGGCCAGGTTCGGATCGGCATAACTTTGTGTGGTGTGGTTACCGGGATTATTGAAAAATGCGACTCCCGTCGAACCATCGAGTCCTGTTCCCTGCGCATGGAGGCTGTTGACCGTTTGCACCATTTCGTAGGCAGTAAGGTCGAGATCCTGCTTCAGCCCGGGGATAAATTCATCACGCAATTCAAACAGGCCTTTAAACTTGCCGCCCAGATTGTCACCCTTGACCTCAAAGGAACTCTCGCCGATGTTCAGTGTCAGGGACAAATCTTCACCTTTCGGTGTTGCTTCAAGCTGAAGTGCCGTGCCGTTCTGGACCAACGGCAGACCGCCGGGAAGCTGAATATTAATGGCACCGGTCGGCTCCTCATAAGACTGAACACCCAGCGTATAGGTCAGATCTTGCAACAACAGGTCGCGTTGATCACGAAACGAGTTGGCGGATTTGCCATTGGCTTCGATATTTTGAATTTGCGTATTAAGATCAGCAATCTGATTTAGCTTGAGGTTGACGTCATCAATTTCTGACGCCACGGTATCGTTGATGTTGCTGCGCACGTTATCAAGATCGCGTGCAAGGCTGTTGAACGAAGAGGCCAACAGCTCACCGCGTTGAATCACGATGTCGCGTTCAACTTCACCACTGGGATTGGTGGACAGCTCTTGCCAGGCATCAAAGAAACGGTCGATCTCCGTCGCCAGATTCTCTTCTCCAACACTGAAGACGCGCTCCAACTCGGCCAACGGTGTCGACTTGGCATCCTCGGCCCCGAGTTCCTGACTTTTGTCGAGAAGCTGTTCATTGATAAACACATCGTACTCACGTTCGATATTGTTGACCCGAACACCGGTACCGACAAAAAAACCGCCAAATTCAAGCGATGGGATGTCACCAAGAACAACTTTCTGCCGCGAATAGCCTTCGGTGTTGACATTGGCAATGTTATTGCCGGCAACCTCAATGGATTTCTGGCTGGCAAAAAGGCTGGTTTTTCCTGTATTGAGTGCAGCAGCTAAACCCATTACACCCTCCCGGACAGAAGTCGTCCTCCCATCCCTTTACTCACCATACCTCCGGCAGGAGTGTAGGAATCGGGAACGGTCTTACGCCCAAAAAACTCCATTGATTCACGAATCCAGTTAAGAGCGGACCACAGCAGATAGGCATTGCGACGATTTTCAAAACGGATCGTGTCAGCCAACTGGCGATCTTCGGGGGTCAAATCCCCTTCTAGTTCGAGCTGCGCAAGTAACGCATCTTTACGTTGCGTCACATCCTGCAGAGCGGCGACATCCAAAGCTTTGGCGCACTCACGCTCTTCGATGATCACATCATGCAAGGCTTGCAGCTGTTCGTGAATCGTGCGTGTCATACCTGACGTCCTTCAGCAATAAACTTGAGCAGACTTCCGGCCACTTTTTTCAGGTCCGGTTGGTAAGAACCATCAGCAATCTGGGCTTTCAACTCTTCAACCTTGGCCGCCCGTGCTGTTTCCTGGGTTTCATTGACATCCTGAACATAGGCCGGCGCATTGAGAAGCGGAGCATTCAGCCCTTCAAGGGGCTGCGCTTTCAACGGAGCTGCGGTTTCCTGGGGCTGACCTGCCTGTTGCAAGACAGAGGAGAAGCTCACTTTGTCGCTGGCCGCACCTTTCTCCGTGTCTTTGGCACCCTGCTGCTGTTGGGTTTTTTTCACCGAATTTTGCGGGATCAACCCTTTGTCGCCATCAATTCTCATCGTCATAACATCACCTGTCTCTGCTTTAATTTATCCGTTTTGAGGTAACTCAATCCATCGCTGGGTTATTTTTTCGTAAATCCGTTGAAATGTCTCTTCGCTGAGTCGGGAAAGCTCATGGCCGTTGCCGTACTGAAAGCGGCGGCAGCAGTCGATCACTTCGTTGGCCATCAGGGAAGAGAATGCCTGGTCACGTTGCATCAGCTGAGCCAGCTGCTCGACCATGCGCTCAGCACACGATTCCGGACCAAAATAGCCCTCTTCGCCGACCAGTGTTTCAATCGATTCTTCTGAGATCTCTCCATGACCACACAACATATTCAGCACTGAACGTTGCTGCTGAACAATTCCGATAACGGAATTTTTGATCATACTCCGCTCGGAACGACTCAACCCTCGGCGTCCTGAACCTATCGGCTTCGGCGACACGGACAACAGCGGCACAGTCGTAAACTCTGATGTAAGCTGGATCGGCAGTGCTGCTGTCATGATGAAACCTCTGTCTCATGGTCGGTTAAAAGAACCTTCTTCTTTTTCACTTGGCTATTTTATCGTCGGGTTTGGCGCAGAACTTTAGCAAAAACAATCGCTTTTATAAAAAACATGCGCTTTTTCAAACCACAGGTGCAGCAACAGATCCAACCACAAGAGCACCACAAATAATCGCTTTAACAATGGGGACCGAAGTGTCCAGGAAGAACACCTTTTAAACCATATTTTTGCACGAGAAACGTAATCTTAACATTGCGACAGACGCCGACACGTCGGGTCTCGACCTGGCTGCCGTTATCTGTCGCGCAACAGGAACGTCACATTATTTTTTTGAAATCTGTTCATAGAGTTTGCTGCCAATCCCCATACTCTGGTTATGGGCCATTTCTCGGGCGACTTCGCCGTCAAAAAGCTCCTGATACACCTCACTGGCGGTATCTTTTTCAACCAGGCCACCTTCGGGCTGAGCACCACGCATCGCCTTAAACATCATCTGCACCATGACGGCTTCGAACTCCTCGCAGGTTTTCTTCAGCCGGCTCCCCTTTTGCGAAGCAGAGGTGTTGCTCAGGCTGTTACTCTGGTCGGTGTACATGCGTGGATCAATATGAAGATTCATCTTATATCCTCTCGCTTGAAATTATTCGCTTCATTGCTCTTATCGGGTATGACGGCTAAGTCTTTAGCAAAAAGAGCGTGTCGACAGTCTGAGTCACTCCAGCGTTATGGCAAAGGGGGTTCAGATCGCTCATGCACAAGCTCAACAAGGGCTCAACAAGGAGGCTTGGCCGCCATAAAAACCAAGAGGCAACCATATTTTCTCAGGCGGAAAAATCAGAATATGCTAACATCTACAAAAAATAATACCCAGACAAGGCCCCCCCCTTTGAACAAAGACGATAAAGGACCTTTTTATGATTATCCCCGTACTTCTGTCGGGCGGCTCCGGAACCCGGCTGTGGCCCCTCTCTCGATCCGTTCACCCCAAACAACTGCTACCGTTAACCGCTCAGCAAACCATGCTGCAACAAACGGCGCTGCGTTTATCGGGACTTGATGAGGTTGCGGCACCCATTGTTGTTTGCAATGAAGAACATCGCTTTATGGTTGCTGAACAGCTGCGCCAGATCGATCAACAACCGTCAGCGATTCTGTTAGAGCCTGTTGGCAGAAACACCGCACCGGCCGTAGCCCTGGCGGCTCTGCAAGCCCTGAAGGTAGACACGAAGGCGACGCTGCTGATATTGCCGGCAGATCACAGCATTGCCCATCCCGAAGCGCTGTGCGATGCCATCAAAGCCCTGAGTGATCATGTTGAGCAAGGGATGCTGGCCACATTCGGCATTGTTCCGACCTGCCCGGAGACCGGCTATGGCTACATCCAAAAGGGCACATCGATCCAAACATCCCCGCAGCCTGTTTTCACCATTAACTCTTTTGTTGAAAAACCCGACTTGCCCACCGCCCAAGACTACGTGGGCTGCGGCGATTACTATTGGAACAGTGGCATGTTCATGTTTCAGGCTGCGCGTTACCTGGAAGAACTTGAACGTTTCGAACCCGGCATCGTTGCCTGCTGCAAGAAAGCCCTGCACACGGCGCAGAACGATCTGGACTTTGTCCGGATCGGTGCTGATGCGTTTGGCGAATGCACCAATATCTCCATTGACTATGCGGTCATGGAACGCGTCTCTAACGCTATTGTTGTACCGTTGGACGCTGGCTGGAACGATGTTGGTTCGTGGTCCAGCTTATGGGATATCGGCAACAAGGACCAGCAAAACAATGTCATTCGCGGTGATGTGTTGACCCATGACGTCAGCAACAGTTATCTGCACGGCACCAGCCGACTGTTGAGTGCGGTGGGGGTGGACAACCTGATCGTTGTTGAAACCTCCGATGCCATTCTGGTCGCTCACCGGGACAGGGCACAGGAGATCAAGGAGATCGTCCGGCAATTGGCGACCCAGGGCCGCCCCGAAGCCGACACGCCCCCAAAAGTGGCCAGGCCATGGGGCTGGTACGAAAGTATTGATCATGCCGAAAGATTTCAGGTCAAGCACATTACGGTAAAACCCGGTGCCAGCCTGTCGTTACAGATGCATCACCATCGTGCCGAGCACTGGGTGATCGTCAAGGGAACCGCCAGAATCACCCGAGATGATGAGGTGTTGACCCTGACGGAAAATCAGTCGACTTATATCCCCTTGGGAACCCGGCACAGGTTGGAAAATCCTGGGAAAATTCCGCTGGAATTGATTGAGATCCAATCGGGCAGTTACCTGGGGGAAGATGATATTGTTCGCTTTGAAGATAATTACGGACGCTAAGACTTGAACATCATTGAAATTGTCTTTTGTAGGAGCGGCTTCAGCCGCGAATTCCCACCATGAAAAGGAGCAATAACCGGAACACTTCGCGAATAAATTCGCTCCTACAGGTGGTCACTCCGATGACACAATTGACTGTGTTCACGTACGAGTGACGCCAAAAGAAGAAAAAGGCGTTTCGGCAAGTGGGGTTAGAAACCGATCAAAATAACGTTGGTCTTTCCCGGTCGGAGCGAGTTTCTTCGCAACGCAAGTCGCTTTCGCGGCTGAAGCCGCTCCTACGGGAATCTACGCCATTTCAAAACAACAAATGTCTACAGAATCTCCAGCTCAGCATGTAACGCCCCGGCGGCTTTGATCGCCTGAAAAATGGCAATCAGGTCACGAGGTGTCGCGCCAATGGCATTGAGGGCGCGGGCCACATCGCCGATGCTGACCCCCATGGGCAACATGACAAGATTGCCGCGCTCTTCAGAAACACTGATATCGGTCTGTGGGACTTCAACGGTGCTGCCAGTTTCAGAGAGTGGCGATGGTTGCGAGACCAGGGCCGAATCATTGATCACCAGATTGAGGTTACCGTGGGAAACGGCGACCGTCGACAGACGAACGTGCTCACCCATGACAATGGTGCCACTGCGCTCATTGACAATAATCTTGGCAATCATATCGGGCTGTACTTCCAGATGTTCGACCTGGGCAATAAACTCGACCAGTGAATCGGCATATTCATCCGCTACAATCACCTGCAGGGAACCGCTATCCAGGGCATGTGCCAGAGGCTGGCCGAAATAGCCGTTCACAACATCAGCCATCCGACTTACCGTGGTAAAATCAGCGCTGCGCAAGCGATAATTAAGCGCATGGTTTTCAGGTAAGCGGAAAGGAACTTCCCGCTCAACAATCGCCCCGGAAGGGATTCGCCCTACCGTCGGATGGTTTTTTTGCACCTTGGCGGCTTTACCGCCAAAAGAGAGGGCACCAACAGCAAGAGCGCCCTGAGCAACGGCGTAGACATTGCCGTCCGGAGCTTTGAGCGGCGTCATCAGTAATGTGCCGCCCACCAGGCTGTCTGCATCACCGATGGAGGAGACCAGCACATCGATGGCACTACCGGCTTTGGCAAATGGCGGCAGTTCGGCGGTCACCATGACAGCGGCAACGTTATCAACTTTGACCTTATCGCGTTCTACACGCATGCCGAGTCGTTCCATCATGTTGACAAGAGATTGGATGGTAAATTCGGTACTGGCGCTGTCACCGGTGCCATTGAGACCCACAACCAGGCCGTAACCGACCAGTTGGTTGTACCGTACCCCTTCAATGTCGGCCAGATCTTTGATGCGACTGGCCAGTCCTGTCGAGCAGGACACGCTGAAGAGGATCAGAGCTACAATCACAATGTGAATAGGTTTTGTCATTCTCAACTCCTGCGGGTTATCAACCCGAGGCAACACCCTTAAAAGGGTGTTACCGTATCCAGCAACCGCAGCAACCAGCCCGGCTTCTGTTTATCGTCAATCACACCTTTGCCGGTATAGACAATATTGGCATCAAGAACATACTTTGAGTCAATAAGGTTTTCCGGGGTGATGTCTTCCTGGCGGACAATACCGGACAGGTGGATCAACTGTCGTTCATGGTTGACAGTAACACTTTTACTCCCGGAAATACGCAGAGTGCTGTTCGGTAATACCTCAACCACCCGGGTTGTTAATGTCGCGACCAGATCTTCCTTGCGGGTGGTGCTGCCACTGCCCTGAAAGTCATTGGTATAACCGGCGCTGACCAGATTGGCCGGATCAATGCTTTTATTCAGGTTGGCAATATTGGATTCCAGACCGAACAGGCTGGTAATGTCAGCACTGGCGGAGGTTTTTCGGCCAGTGGAGGTGGTCGCTTGCTTGCTGGCTTCGGCCTGCTCGTAGATGGCCACGGTGAGAATATCGCCGACACGACTGGCCCGGTTATCAACAAACAGACTGCCGTTGCCCGTCGTCCATAAGGAGCCGGGTGTCTTGGGCTGCGGTGCCGCAATCTCGGGCATTTCCATGGTGACCGGCTTGGAGATTTCAGGGTCTCTCGGTTGCACCGGCGCACAGGCGACAACACCCGCCACTAGCATTAAAAGGTATGGAATCCGTTGCCACATCTGTTTCATGTTAAAACTCCACTTCGACCAAATCCGCCCCGACGACCTGAGCCATAACCACTTTTTTCGATCTGTTGTTTTGTACCCGAACCACTTCGCCCTTGCTGCCGTCTTCCAGGGCTATGCCGATCGCCGTCAACATCATGCCGCTGCGGCGGGCGACCAATTTGACGAAGCTGCCTTTGTGCACCAGTGGCGGCGTTTTCACACTCTTGAACTCCACCGGCTGACCGGCACGCACATTGCGGGCAACGAGTTTTCCCACCACATCTTTCAGGTCAAAAAGAGGTTCACGTATCCGCGAAACATCGAGGTGAACCAAACTGACATCTTCGGCGGAAATAATCGTCCCACGTTTAAGCGACTGCTGCGCCACCACCACGTCGGCTTTGACGAGCAACTTGCCACGAACCGTGACCGATTTGACCGTGCGCCCATCGACCCGATAGACAACGGTGAAATGGCGACTGCCGATGATCTTTTTAACGGCCGGTAACACATCTACTCGCAATTTACCTGCCGGAAGAGTAAAAGAATCCTCCTTGGAATACGGCTCAAACGTGTAATCGACATGGTTAAGGCGCTGTTGGGCCTTGTTCAGATAAGTCTTGATGGTGCGTTGAATGTCCTGATTGGTAATCGTGGTTCCACCGGCAACCGCCAGCGTACTCCACAACAGGCCAATCATCATACCGAGTAAGATCAGCCGAGAAAATCGATGTTTGTCAGAAGAAATCCGCACCGTGTACCCTTAAATCAAATTATTGGTCATTTGCAACATTTCATCGGCGGTCTGAATCGCTTTGGAGTTAACCTCGTAAGCCCGTTGACCCGCGATCATGTTGACCATCTCTTCCATAACGCTCACGTTGGAACCTTCCAGATAACCTTGAGACAAGGTGCCAATCCCGTTTTCTCCGGGGATACCTGTCGTAGCAGCACCAGATGAAATGGTTTCTGCATACAGGTTACGCCCCAAACTGCGCAGGCCGGACTCGTTACTGAAAATCGCCAACTCAACAACACCGATCTCCGTCGAGGTGGAATCGCCATCAAGGAAGGCATCCACCGTGCCATCCTGACCAATGGAGATGCTGGTGGTATTTTCCGGGATAACGATCTGCGGCGTCAACAGGTACCCTTCCGAGGTGGTCAGGCGGCCATCGCCATCTTTTTTCAGGGCACCGGAACGGGTATAGGCAGTGCTTCCGTCAGGCATTTCAACCTGAAAGAAACCGCGGCCCTCAATGGCCAGATCCAGTTCATTTTCCGTCTGCATCATATCCCCGGTGCTGAACACTTTCTGCACCGCAGCGGTTCGCGAACCAAGGCCGACCTGAATACCGGTCGGCGATACCGTATCCGCCGACGTCGAACTGCCGGGAGTTTTACTGACCTGATAGAGCAACTCCTGAAAATCCGCACGGCTTTTTTTGAAGCCGCTGGTGTTGACGTTGGCCAGGTTGTTGGCAATCACATCAATGTTGGTCTGTTGCGAATCCATGCCGGTGGCGGCGGTCCATAATGCTCTGATCATACCCGTGTCTCCTGTTACTGAATTGACTCTTTATTGTTAAAGCGGAATAAATCTCGTTATTAGAGAGAGCCGATTTCGTTTACTTTGTTCTCGAGTGTGAAATAATTTTTCATCGCTTTCTGATAATTTTCAAAGGCGCGCAGGCTGGTCATCATCAAGGTTGTTTCTTCAATGGCCTTGACATTGGACTGCTCGAGATGGCCCTGCATCACCTGGCTGTCGGTGCTGGCCGGGACCACCCGAATATCACCGTCATAGCTGTAGCGGCCATTGCCTTGTTTAATCAGCAATTCCGGATCCGGGTCGACCAACGCCAGCTCATCGACCACACCTTCATTGCCGAGGATCCGGCCACGCTCATCAATGTCAAAGTCTCCCTCGGGAAGAACAATGGTTTCATTGGCCGGGCTCAGAACAAGTTCACCGGTACGGGTGATCAACGTACCGTCCGCTTCCCGGTCAAATGCGCCAAGACGGGTAAAATAGATTTCACCATCATCGGGATTGCGCACTTTGAAAAAACCATTACCGTTAATGGCGACATCATACTCATTACGGGTATCAATCAACACGCCTTGCGAATAGTCCGTTTTGGCCACTTCGACATAAGAGTAGTTCACGCCACCGGCCTGTTGGTTCTGTTTGGCACTGTCCAAAACCGCACTGAATTGAACACGGTCTTTTTTATAGCCGAGCGTGTTGGCGTTGGCGAGGTTGTTGGTCACAACATCGACGGTTTGCATTCTGGCAACGGCACCGCTGAGGGTCGCGTAAATCCCGGAACTCATAAGTTACTCCTGGCTGATTGATCGTTACCTGACATGTCGACCTGTTGGCAGCAAAACTTTAGCAAAGGTGTCAATTTAGCGGATAAGATGGGGCGAAATTTTGCCGGCTCCTATTCTCGACTCAGCGAAAGGCTCGCCCCACGCTAAAAAGCCATCGTCGACGTACGGCCACAGACAGAACCGGTCAAACGCGGATTAAGAGAGATCGTTGGCTAAGCTCTCGAAAACAACAGGTCCAGACAGGGTTATTCGCTGCAGGCAATGCGTGACAGGGAGATGAGTTGCGAGGCTTCGGCAACGGAGATGTGCAACACTTCGGCGATCTGCTTTTCGTCCATACCCTGTTCAGCCAACGCCGCAACATGACGGTATTTATTCGGGGGATTTCCGGAAGAGACCGGAGGCGTCTGTAAACGGTTTTTCAGTTCGGCATGATCGAGACTGCGTTCAAAGTTGCGGTCGTTGCGGGAGGGACCACTTTCGATCTGATCTTCGAGCCGGGTCAGACGTTGCAGGGCATTGAGCAACTGGCGATCGGCTTCTTCACGGCGGCGGGTTTCATCATGGACCCGCCTTTGCAGACGCCAGACGGCCAGACCAAACACCAGCATCATAAAGCTGACGAAAATCAACTGCAGATGGGGCCAATTAAACAGCACATCGATGATGTTATGAAGGGTCTGTTTCACGATGATCACCTCGGACGTGACAGCTTGACTTTGAGTTTCACCAACGCCTGACTGTGCAACTGGGAGATACGCCCTTCAGTCAAATCAAGAACTTCGGCGATCTCTTTTTGCGTCAGTTCTTCATAGTAATACAACGAAATAACCAGTCGCTCTTTTTCCGAGAGTTTTTCGAGCTGTCCCGCCAGCTCGGAAGCGAGTTCACTCTCTTCAATCCGCTGCTGCACCGAGGGTGAATCATCGGTCAGTAAATCGAGAAAGTTGCGGCCGTCATCACGGTCATCAAGGGTTTCGTTGAGGCTGACACAACCGAGATGACACACCTGGCCGAGCATATGACGGTATTCATCCAGGGTCATCTCCATCGCCGCCGCCACTTCCTCCTCTTCGGGGGTGCGGCCAAGGCGATGTTCCATCTGAGTAATGGTCTTGCCGATCCGTCCCTGTTTTTCGCGCAACGAGCGAGAGAACCAATCCATCTTGCGGATCTCATCGTAGATGGCTCCGCGAATACGGCGCTCTGCAAAGGTTTTGAACATGATGCCCCGAGACGGATCAAAACGGGTCGCGGCGTCCATCAACCCCATCATTGCCGCACTGGTCATATCGTCTTTGGTCACAAAACCAGGCACTTGAGCCCGCATGCGATCAACCACCAGATGCACCAACGGCATGTGCGATTTGACCAGCTCGTTTTTATCCTGACCGGAGGACGGTCCATAGCCGTAAGGCGAACTCATCACTAAGTTCCACTCCCCAATGACAATAAACGTTTCCAGAAGAACTGTAACGACCCCTTGGGTTCGTTGCGATGCTGATCAGCGATCAGCGCTGTGGCCAGCTTTTCAAACGCGACGCTGACTTTATGCCCCGGATACATTTCCACCATCACTTTCTGGCGTCGTACCGATTCGTACATCTTGCGGTCAAACGGAATGCCGCCCATAAAATCGATGGAAATATCCAGATAACGATTGGAGACCATGGTCAGTTTGCGGTACACATCCAATGCCTCATCGGCGTGGCGCACCGAATTGACGATCAGGTTGAAGCGTTTTTCGTGGTACTGCGATGACAACAATTTCATCAGGGCGTAAGCATCGGTGATCGCAGTCGGTTCCGGGGTGGTTACCACCAGGATATCCTGAGCCGCCTGGTTAAAATAGGTGACATTTTCGGAAATTCCCGCCTCGGTATCAATCAATACCACATCGTAGTCGCCGGGCAAGTTTTCCAGGTCATCGAGAAAACGCATCTTGTGGCTGGCTTCGAGGCGGGTAAACTGCTGCACCCCGGACCCCGCCGGAAGAATCTGCACACCGGGTGGGCCATCAACGAGAATCGACTCAAGGCTTTGCTGCCCAGAGAAGAAATGGTTGAGATTATAACGCGGAGCCAGGCCGAAAACGACATCGATATTCGCCAGACCGAGGTCGGCATCAATAATCAGGACCTTCTTGCCCATTCGCCCCATGGCGACGGCAACATTGGAGACCACGGCGGTCTTGCCAACGCCCCCCTTACCACTGGTGACCGACAGAACGCGTGCCGTCTTGTTGCTGCCGGCATTCATCTGTGGAGACTCTCCCATACGGTCACTCAAGGAGCGTAATGTATCCGCCTGATCGGCGTGTTCTTGATGTCCATCCATGGATTTATCCTTCACTGCTTTCCAGAATCATTGAACTGACCAACTCTGCAGTGGCCTGAACAAGGTCTTCTGGAACTCTCTGGCCGTTGGCCAGATATGATATGGGACAGTTGTTGCGCAAATGAATATTCAACAGAACCCCGAGGCTGTTGCATTCATCTAACTTGGTCAACAACATGCTTTGCGGGGACAGGGCGCTGAAACGACCATAAATTTCGTAAAGGTCGCGCTCGCGCGTTGTTGCCGACATGACCAGATGGGCCTCGATGTTTGAGTCGACGTGGAGAAACTCTTCTAATTCCTGCAGGCTCACCGAATCTTTGGGGCTGCGCCCGGCGGTATCGATCAACACCAGATCTTTGTCGCTGTGCCGCTCCAGCACGTCACGCAACTGATCGGCGTTCATCACCACCTCTACCGGCAGGTTCATGATCTCGCCATAGACTTTAAGCTGCTCAACTGCGGCAATCCGGTAGGTGTCAATGGTCACCAAGGCCACCCGCTTGCCACCCGCAAGCAGATGGGACGCGGCCAGCTTGGCAATGGTGGTGGTTTTACCGACGCCGGTGGGACCGATCAGGGCAATCCGCTTGGATTCTCCGGGTTGCGGAAGAATGCTGCCGGTGGTCTGCACCAGCTCAGCAATGGTTTTGGCAAAGAACGCATTAAGGACTGCCGGATCGGCAATCTGTTTGGTCGTCAGCTGACTGGAGGCGTAATGGGCAATGGTGGATGCGGCTTCGGCTTCGATCCCCAAACGGGTCAAACCGTCATGGATCTGCTGATCGGCTGTCGATATGGTGGAAAAACGCTGTACCGCAGGAGCAATAACGGGCTGAGGTTTCTGACGATTGATTTTGTCTAGTTGTTCAGGCAGGTCTCTAACCAACGAGCTAACCAGATTTTTCAACTCGCCGACCTCATCGCGCAACCCATCCAGGGAGCGGGGGGACATCTCGACCTGTGGTGTCGCGGTCACGTGGCGATACGGGTTGGGCAGCGCCTCTTCAAAACGACGCGGCGCAACGCTCCTGGGTTTTTCCGCCTCTCTGGAAGCCCACAAGTCCTGATAGTTCAGGTCACCATCGTCACTGCGTACATCAAGTCTGGGTTGATCCGCTTCCGGCATGGCAGCATCATCAGTGTTGGCATCAACAGCGGCGGTCACTTCGAGCATTGGTTTTCCGAACAAACCCATGCCACCTTTGCGCACCGTGCGTGACGACAGAATCAAGGCATCCGGACCGAGCGCTTCTTTGATCATGCGCAATGCCGAATCCATGTCCTCTGATTCGAAAACCCTAACCTGCATTGACTTTCACCATTCCGATAGAGCGAACTTTTAAATGAGAAGCAATCTCGTTGTGGGAGATCACCACCAGGCTGGGAAGGTATCGTTCAGTCAGTTTTTTGACATGAGGACGAATCGTTGGCGAACAAAGCAACACCGGTGTCATTCCTCCACTGAACTGTTGAAGCTGTTCAGCCAGTGCATCAAGGACCGCTTGAGCCTGCCGCGGCTCCATGGCCAGATACCCGATTCCGTTGTCTGTCTTCTGCAACGATTGCTGAATCCCTTCCTCAATCTTGCGATCCAGAGTCATCACGGCCAGAACATCGTCTGCCTGGGCATATTTGCCACTGATGGAGCGGGCCAGCGCACTGCGCACATGCTCGGTCAGGTAATCAGGATCTGAACCCGGCGCGGCATAATCCGCCAGCGTCTCAAGAATGGTGCGCAAATCACGAATCGACACGTCTTCACGCAACAAATTCTGTAGAACCCGCATGATCAGGCCAAGATTCAACGGCTCGGGAACCAACTCCTCCACCAGCTTGGGATAACTCTTCTTAAGGTTATCAAGCAAGTTCTGTACCTCTTGGCGTCCTAAAAGTTCATAGGCATAACGTTTGATAATTTCACTGATATGCGTCGCCATGACAGTGGTACAGTCGACCACGGTATAACCGGCAATCTGGGCACGTTCTTTTTTATCTTCGGAAATCCAGGTGGCGGGCAAACCAAACGCAGGCTCTTCCGTGGCAACCCCCTTGATCGTCTCAGTAGCCATCCCCGGATTCATGGCCATAAAGTGGCCGGGCAGCATCTCGGCGCCAGCAACCTTGACCCCTTTGAGCATGAAGTTGTATTCGTTGGGTTTGAGTTGCAGGTTATCTTTGATATGCACGGGCGGGACAATAAAGCCGGAATCAAGAGCAAACTGTTTGCGAATCGAACGGATCCGTTCAAGCAACTCGCCATCCTGGGCGGCATCGACAAAAGGGATCAGCCCATAGCCAACCTCAAGTTCCAGCAGGTCCACATTGAGCATTTCGTCGTAATCATCTTCTTTTTCCCGCGCTTCCGGGCGCGCCTGTTCCATCGAGATCGCATCCGCCGCTTCCTGTTCCTGGGCCTGTGTTTTCTGCAACTGGAAGGCGATAAATGCCAGCAGTGCAGACAGGGTGAGAAAGGGGGCAAACGGCAAACCGGGAATCAGGGCGAAAGCCAGCAAAATGGCTGACACCACCCAAACCGCCTGAGGATGAACACTGAATTGCGCCTTAAGATCAGTACCGAAATCGCCGGTTCCCGTTGTACGGGTAACGAGGATACCGGCGGCCGTAGAGATAATCAGTGCCGGGACCTGACCAACCAGGCCATCACCAACCGTAAGGATGGTATAGTTTTGTGCGGCTTCAATTGCCGGCATGCCCTTCTGAACCACACCGATAATAAATCCGGCGCCGATATTGATCAGGGTGATAATAATACCGGCAATCGCATCACCACGCACGAACTTACTGGCACCATCCATGGCACCGTAGAAATCCGCTTCGTTAGCGATCTCAGCACGTCGCTGTTTGGCTTCCTGGTCGTTGATCAGTCCGGCATTGAGATCGGCATCAATGGCCATCTGCTTACCGGGCATGGCATCGAGGGTAAATCGGGCAGCGACTTCGGCAACGCGCCCGGCACCTTTGGTGATAACCATAAAGTTGATCAACACCAAAATGACGAAAATAACCAGACCAACCACGTAGTTACCGCCGACAACAAACTGACCGAAGGACATAATCACCGAACCGGCGGCACTGGGACCCTCTTCACCATGCAGCAGAATTAGACGGGTCGATGCCACATTCAGGGACAA
The DNA here is from genome assembly GCF_963678835.1 of uncultured Desulfuromonas sp. Classification (NCBI taxonomy): domain Bacteria; kingdom Pseudomonadati; phylum Thermodesulfobacteriota; class Desulfuromonadia; order Desulfuromonadales; family Desulfuromonadaceae; genus Desulfuromonas; species uncultured Desulfuromonas sp. The sequence goes on along the minus strand of NZ_OY787470.1, from coordinate 770,022 downwards.
TCGAAACAGCGTGGTAGCCAGTAACACCGCCGGAAATACTGCAAATTCAACGGATTTTGCCGTGTATAAACTGATGATCAGGATCAGTAGAGCCAGGGTGATATTGAGTGACAGAAAAATATCGAGCAAGACGGGTGGCAGCGGAATGATCATCAGCATCAGCACCATGACCAGGCCGAGCGAGACCATGATGTCGCTACGGACAACCAGACGAACCCATTTATTTTCCGCTAACGCTTCAAGCATAAATTATATAATCACGAGTTCTTGGCAAAACGTTCTCACGATTTGCGTTTGAGGCTGTAGACGTAAGCCAGAATTTCAGCCACGGCCTGGAACATTTGCTCGGGGACCACTTCTCCAACCTCAACTTTATACAAGGCTCGTGCCACATCGACATTTTCGACAAGCGGAATATCATTTTCCCGAGCGATCTCACGAATTTTCATGGCAAGGTTATCTGCCCCCTTGGCAATAATTACCGGGGCATCCATCTCACCCTGCTCATATTTCAGGGCAACGGAAAGGTGGGTCGGGTTGGTGATGACCACGTCGGCTTTAGGCACTTCCGCCATCATGCGCCGTCGGGCCATTTGCTGCTGAATAGAACGGACCTTGGCCTTGAGATGCGGGTCCCCTTCGCTCTCCTTGAACTCCTCTTTCTGCTCTTGCTTGGTCATCTTCATCTTCTCTTCCATCTCCCAGCGCACAAACATAAAATCGAGCAGGGCGAGAAGAATCATGATGCCACAACTTTTCATCAGGACAGCCATGGCCACACGTCCGACATAACGGACCGTTTCTATGACATCCATATCGACCAGATACAGCGCGTTGTCAAATTCGCTGTACACGGTCTTATAGGCGACGTAACCGACCAAGGCGACTTTGGCCAGGGATTTCACCAGTTCAACAAGAGAGCGCTTGGAGACAAAACGCCCCGCTCCTTTGATCGGGTCGAGCTTGGAGAGATCCGGCATCAGCGGCTTGCCGGTAAACAGCCAGCCAATCTGGAGAAAGCTGGAAAAAAAGCCGACCACCAACACCATGAGGAACAGGGGGGACAACAGCATCGCGGTTTTCTGCAGGACAAACAGCAAAATCTGCACGACAGACTGCGGCGTCACAACCAGTGATCCGCACTGCTCCCAGAAATGGCCGACCAGCCACGACAACTGCCCCCAGAATGATCCACCATAGAAATACCACAGCAGCAGCGACAGGCTCAGCAAGGCGGCCGTATTGACCTCTTTGCTTTGGGCCACCTGACCTTTTTTGCGAAAATCCTCTCGCCGCTTACTGGTGGCTTCTTCAGTCCGTTCCTGTCCAGACTCCTCGGCCATCCAAGCTCCTGCAACCGATGATCACACGACCATCTTTTGCGTTTAATTCTTCAGGTAATACAACAATTGAGCGAATGTTTCCGGAAGTGCAAAGAACTCCCGGTTCAACATGGCCACGACCATGTTCATGGTCAGACCGATAATAATAAACGCCATGCCGATATTGATGGGAAACGACAACAAAAAGACATTCAATTGGGGAAACACTCGCGCCAGAATGCCCAATACCAGCCCCGACAACAACAGTACGGCCAGAATCGGAGCACTGAAACGGATGGCCAGAACAAACATGTGCCCGGTCAACTCCATGATGAACGGCACCGCCTCGGACGAAAAATCAAGCAGTCCGGGCGGCAATTGGCGATAGGAATCGACCATGGCTTCAATAAACAGATGATGCACATCCAGGGCCAGAAACACCAGAATGGCAAAAACATTCTGAAACTGCGAAACCAAAGACACCTGACGCTGATTTTGCGGATCGTAGACGTTGGCGGCCGCAAACCCCATCTGATAACCGACAATGGTACCGCCAAACTCGACCGCGGTAAAAATCAGTCGGGCAATAAAGCCCATCATAATGCCCAACATCGCTTCATTGGCGATCAGCAGCATTAACGGCAGCGGTTCAAAGGAGTACGAGGGCAGCAGAGGTTCGACACCGGGAAAGATCAGAAACGTCATGAACAGGGCCAGAATCACTTTGGCCCGAGCAGGCACCTGACCACTACCAAACACCGGCATACTGCCGAGAATTGCAGCAACTCGCGCCAGACAGATCAACGCCAGCTGCAATTTATCAACGGGGAATAACAGCAGCTCCACTGCGTTCTATCCCCCGAGCAAAGTGATGCCGTTAAAAACGTTTTCGGTAAAGGATAACATCAGCCGGATAATCCACGGCGCAAACAGAATCAGCGACACCAGGACGGCGACAATTTTCGGAATAAAGGTCATGGTCTGTTCATTGATCTGGGTGGCGGCCTGAAAAATACTTACCAGCAGACCGATGATCAAACCGGACAACAGCATTGGAGACGAAATCAACAACACGGTTTTCACCGCATTGCGACCCAGATCAATGACGAATTCAGGTGTCATGTCGACCTCCTTTGCTCAAAAAAGCTCACAGCCGGGTACGACCAATCAGGAAAAACTTTTGACCAGCGAGCCAACAACCAGCCCCCAGCCGTCAACAAGAACAAACAGCAACAGCTTGAACGGCAACGAAATGATCGGCGGCGGCAACATCATCATCCCCATGGACATCAACACCGAGGCAACCACCATATCGATGACCAGAAACGGCACATAAACCATAAAACCGATCTGAAAAGCCCGATTGAGCTCCGAGAGCATAAACGCCGGAATCAAGGTTGTCGTCGGCACATCATCAATGCTATCCGGCCGATCATCACCGGCGATATCGACTAACAAGGCCAGGTCTTTTTCGCGCGTCTGGGAATACATAAAATCCCGCACCGGGTTGACGGCTTCCGTCAACGCCTGAGTTTGGTCAATTTCCCCGGCCAGATAGGGCTGTACGGCCCGTTCATTGACCACGCTATAGACCGGAGCCATGATAAAAAAGGTCAGAAACAACGATAACCCAACGATCACCTGGTTAGGCGGCATCTGTTGGGTGCCCATGGCTTGACGGATAAACGACAACACCACGACCACGCGAACAAACGCCGTCGTCATCAGCAAAATCGCCGGTGCCACCGACAGAATCGTCAGAACCAGCAGAATCTGCACTGCCATCGACACTTCGTTGGGCGTCGCGGCATTTTCCACGCCGAGAGTGATGGTCGGCAGGTCAATTGCCCAGCCGGTGACCGGCAAAAGAATCAGACAGAGGGCACCCCCCAGACGCAGTATATTCATACGTCTTCTCCGGCCACACCCTGTTCTGTTTCGGCGAGCACTTCGGCGAAGTCTTCTGCGGGGCGAGAGGGCCATTGCGCCAGGGTTTCCATACGCTCGCTCGTCGTTCCAATCAGCAGTGTTCGGTCTTTGACCGCAACCAGATAGAGGGTCTTCTTCGGTGCCAGATGACGGATCTCAACCACTTTAATCTCGCCGCCCTTAGCTCCGGGAACCAGGTTTGCCCGCTTCAGCACTGCGTAAAGAAACAGCACCAACCCTAGCACAATCGCCAGAGAAGCCAGGACTTTAAGCCCCATCGGCACAAGTTCGAGATCCTGCCCAGTGGCGGCCCAGACGGACCCGGACCAGGCAACAATCAGTAAAACGGCTACAAACGCTCTCACAATCATCAAGCCAGTTTTTCGATCCGCTCAGCCGGACTGATCACATCGGTCAAACGCAGTCCCAACTTGTCATCCACCAGCACCACTTCACCGCGGGCAATGAGACGGGAATTCACGTACACATCAAGGGGTTCATTGGCATTTTTACCCAGCTCAATGACATAGCCCTCATCCATCTGCAGCAATTCGCGAACCAGAATTTTCGTCCGACCAACTTCAACCGACACATCCAGAGGGATATCCAGCAACAGTTCCAGATTCTTCAGGTCCTCATCGTGACTCTCTGTCGTTTCCGGAGCCGGAGCAGGTGTCGCTTCGGTTTCTTCCATCAGATTATCTCCTCCTCTGTGAACGTTGTAAAACGCGTACTGCTTTTTTACCATCACGAAGTCCCGCCAAACCGGAAAACTTCCCTCTGCCTTCAACCATCACCGAAACAGGCTGATCCACGGAACAATCGAGTTGCAAGATATCGCCAACGCGTAAATCAAGGATTTCGCGTACATTCAGGGTGATTTTCGCCAACTGAGCGGACACGGCAACTTCCATATCTTCAACTTCATGAGCCAGATGGCTACGCCACTGTCCACCTGGGCCACTGGCACCCAATTCACTTTTGAGTTTTTCGCGGATTGGATCGAGCGAGGAATAGGGAATCGCCAGCCGCAACAGACCGCTTATTTCATTGATTTTGACCCGAAAGGCCGCCACCATCATTTCGGTGTCCGCTGGAACAATCGTGACCAGACGTGGATTGTTTTCCACCCGAACCAGGTCGGATTCAAGGGCTTCAATGGGAGAAAAAGCCTTGTTAAGCTCCAGGCAGCTTTCGCGAATAACCTCTTTGAGGATATTGGTCTCAATCGTCGTCATGCCCCGTTGCGGCAAATCGCCGGAATGCTCGGCAACGCCGCCAAGCAAAATCTCAACCTGGGCAAACGAAATGCTGGAATCAAAAATCAGCAGACCGTTTTTCTTCAACGGATCGAGGCTGAGAATGCCGTAAAGCTCATGGTTACTGCATTCGTGAATTAGGGTCTCATACTCCATGGAGGAGATGCTTTCCCTGAGGACACTAACGGCACGCTGCAAGCGATTGGACAGAGAGAAGGACAGATTGCGGGCAAAACCATCCAGCAAAATATCGAAGTTGGCCAGGCGCATGGTTGCCTGGCCCTTGCTCTGTACCAGACTGAAACTGGAAACGGCGCGTGGTTCGGGAGAATAATCCTCGTCACTGCTCTCCAGCTCCGCATCAAGCGTCCCGTCCTTGACCGCCGATAACAGCTCGGCAATTTCATCTTTGGAGAGAATTCGCTCCAAGCACGCCCCCTATTGGACAACAAATTCGGTGAAATAGATCCCTTTGACTTTCCCTTTTTTTAACAATTTGTTCAGGCGAACAATAATCTCCGCCCGTAATTGCAGTTTCCCCTGTAAATCATTGAGCTCGGCAAAGGTCTTGTTTCCGATCAACAGCAGGATGGAATCGCGAATCTGTGGCATGCGCTCATTGACCTCGGCCACGGTTTCTTCGTTTTCAAGCTCCAGGGTGATGGCCGCCTTGAGGTAACGGGTCTCGTTTTTATCCAGGATATTGATAATAAAATCGGTAATATCCACCATCGGCCCAACCCCCTCGGCCTTTGAGGTATCTTCCACCTCGGCGGATTCACCGGCAGGAGCCTGTTGCGCAGAACGCGAACCAAGCAGATAAGCGGCAACCCCCACAGCAATCAGCAAAACCACAACGCCGATGATGACGAATAACATCATCTTGCTTTTTCCGCCTTTTTCCTGCTTTTCCTCATCAGCCATAATCTATTTTGCCTTTCTTTGTTGCTCGAAGGTGTTAATTATAGGGGAGGATTTATCCCCCAGGTGTAGGTGCTGTTTTCCCGCGTCAGAGCTGTTGACCACCCCGCTCGCAGGAGGTTGAAAAAGTCGGATTTGTCTACGACCGTCCAGGGGCTCCACAGTCTGTTTTTCAACAGTCTGCTGGCCTTGCGGTTAAAAAGGCAACTGCTCATTGGCATCAATCAGATAAGGCAGTTCCTCACGATAATCCCCCAGACTTTCCAGAACAAACTCGACCCGCCGGTTTTTCGCCCGGTTCTCCGGTGAATCGTTGGGCACCAGAGGCTTTTCCGCACCATAACCGACAGCGGACATGCGATTGAGCGGCAACAAATCGTTTTTCTGGAAATACTTCAAAACCGAAACGGAACGGGCCACTGACAGATCCCAGTTACTCATATCCGAACGGCCAAATGGAATATCATCGGTATGGCCTTCGATACGTGCCGACAACGGCAACGGACGAATCAATTCGGCCACCTTGGTCAGAACCGGGAATGCCGCAGGCTTCAAGGTCGATGACCCCGGGGCAAACAGGATGGAATCGTTAATTTGCAGGATAACCGCGCCACGGTCTTTGACCACCTTGATCGAAGGGTCCATGCGCAAACGGTTCATCTGTGTCATGATCCGGGTATAGAGACGCTGAACAAGATCGTCATGGACCGGCGCTATTTCCACCAGCGACGGCGGAGAGATCTCCTTACGGTCTTTACCACCGAAGACACCAAACGCCCCCTTGAGGGAACCGGCGGCCTGACTGAATTTAATCTGATCCATGTTGGCCATGGACAATAACAGGACGAAAAAGGTCAGCAGCAAAGTGACCATATCGCTGTAGGTAACCATCCATTCCGGGGCACCACCTGATTGCTTTTTTGGTTTCTTGGCCAACAGAAGTCTCCGTCTACGACATTATGCCCCGCCAGTGGCAGCGTTTGAGTCTTTTAAAAGCCATCCAGGGCTTTTAGCAAAAGACTTATTTTTTAAAATTGCTTTCACGCAGATTCGGTGCCACAAATGCGTGCAGGCGTTGCTCCATCACCCGGGGATTTTCACCGGCCAGAATAGAGTTCATCCCCTCAGAAATCAGTGTTTTGCATAACATCTCTGACGCTGAGCGGTGCTTCAGCTTGCCCGACATCGGCGTAAAAATAACATTGGCGGCAACCGCACCATAAAACGTGGTCAACAAAGCGACAGCCATGGCCGGTCCAATGGAGGAGGGATCGTCCATGGTCTGCAGCATCTGCACCAGCCCGATCAGCGTACCAATCATACCCATGGCCGGAGCATAGGCGGCCATGGTGGTAAAAATCTCAGCGCCGGCTTCATGACGTTCCTGAACATATTCCAGCTCGCGCTCCATCATGTCGCGCAAGGCTTCCGGCTCCTGGCCATCAACCGCCATCTGCAAACCTTTGAGAAAAAAAGGATCCTCAACTTTGGACATCACCGATTGCAGGGAAAGAATCCCCTCCTTACGCGCCTTGCCGGCATACTCAATCAGCTGAGAGATAATTTCCCCAGGGGCCTGGTCTTTATGAAACAACGTCTTTTTGGCCACGGAAACGGCTCGAAAAACCTCTTTGAACGGATAGTGGATCAGAGTCGATCCAATGGTTCCTCCAGCAACGATCATAATTGACGCCGGATCAATAAACAGCAGAATGGAACCACCGTTCATCATCGCCGCAATCATCAGGCCGAATGCGGCAACAGCACCTAGTATTGTTGAAATATCCATAAAACGTTCAACCTTCGCGTGGTCTACACTTTAATGGCAAGTGGGACGTCCCTGTCCAATCTTCTACTCTCTTATTAAACGGACATTTTACACCGTTATGAAGGGATATGAAACAGATAAGTTCCTTTTTATTCTTGACAATACAGCACGTTCCCGCAAAAAGCCGCCTGCAACATTGTGCTGCGGTGTTCTTAGAAAAAACGAAACCGTCAACAATTGCAGCCCCTATCCGCAGTGCATCCCCAAAACGCGCATTGTCGGCCAGAACTCAACGGCCCACACGGAAAAAGCCGAAAGAACACGTTGCGCGTTTTTTCGGCTTTTTCACATCAAAGAGAACCGGGCAACCGCCCGTAAGATTAACGCTTCAAGTTAATCAGCTCGCCGAGCAATTCGTCCGTCGTTGTAATAATCTTGGAATTGGCCTGAAAACCACGCTGGGTAGTAATCATTTTAACAAATTCCTGCGCCAAGTCGACATTGGACATCTCCAGTGAGTTGGTAAAAATCTTACCGACACCGGAACCAACCGTACCGACGATGGCCGAACCGGAATCATCCGTGGCACCATAGAGATTGTTACCGGCTTTGGCTAAGCCAACCGGGTTGGAAAATTTAGCCAAAGCAATCCGGGCTAGTTTACGTGGTTCACCATTTGAGTAATTGCCCAGAATATTACCATCGTTATCTACCGTCAGGCTGACAAGAGTTCCCGTAGAGTAACCGTCCTGGGTTTGAGAGATAACATCAGACTCACTGGAGTACTGGGTTGCTCCAAAAGTGATAGCTACCTGCTGCGTCGGCTCTGCTTCATTGACCCAGCTCAACCCACCAGCAACAGTACTCATTGTCGGCTGCGGCTCAACTACGTCAACATCTGTCGTCAGCGGATAACTTGCTACACTGCTTTCGTAAAGGTCGCCATTTGCATCATAGACACGGGCCGCATCAGTAGAGGGGCCGCTTGCAATTGTACCGCCAATATCCAACACGTTAACAAGACGACCTCCGGTATCAAAAGACAGGATACTGCGCCCGACCTCAACAAATTCATCCACAACGGGATCCTGGACATCAGCCCCTGAGACCACAGTATGTGATTCCCACTGCATGACCCCACTCGGATTTCCGTCTGGATCCAGCTTATTGAAATAGGTCGTCACCAAATGCTCACGCCCTAGAGAATCAAAAATGCGTACTGAAGATGCATAGTTACTCGTATCAGCCGGATCAGTGATATCAAACGGTGACACGCCATCACCAGGCGTGCCCAGATAGGTCGAATTGGCATTAAGATTGGTCGCCAAGGAAATTTGAGATGTTGGGTTGGCTGGAGAAAAAGAACGGGTCTCAATCTGAAGATCGGTAATATCGCCAACCGTCTCACCATCATTATTAAGATAATAGCCTTGAACAGCATAGCCTTCAGGATTAACCAGCGTTCCGGTTTCGTCAAAGTTGAATGCACCGGCACGGGTAAAATAGGTCGTTGCATCGGTAGGACTGCTGACCATAAAAAATCCAGGCCCTTCAATGGCGAGGTCAGTATTGGATTCCGTTGTCTCGAAAGTCCCCTGACTAAAAATGTTGTCGACCGTTGACAAGCCCGCACCACGCCCGACCTGAGAAGCACCACCAGAGCCAGCAACTTCTGCCGACAGTAAATCAGAAAAAATCGTGCGGCTGGCTTTAAAGCCAATGGTATTGCTGTTAGCGATATTATTCCCCAGCACTGTAAGGGCATTACCATTTGCATTAAGACCGCTAACACCACTGAATAAAGAACTTTGAATCCCCATACTTTCCTCCCTTGAATCGCCACAGACAGCAGCGATTCTCGGACCCCCTACACGAGGACCGGCCCGGTTATTATGTTAAAAATACAAAGGTTAAAGCGATCAAATCCCGCGGACACTTTCCACTTCCCCCAAGCTGAATTCACCGGAGGTAGTTACCAAAACATCCGCTCCTTCGACTAGGTCGACCCCGACAACGCGGCTGCGAATCATGGCTGTTGATGCCACGGCATCGTCACCATCAAAGGCCGAAATTCCCAGCGTGTATTTGCCATCGGGCAGAGGTTTACCATTATCATCAGTCCCATCCCAACCAAGGTAATGACGACCAGTATCCAGATCAGTCAATGAATAGGTTGCGACAGTACTTCCGTCTTGGTTGCGAATATACAAGCTACCTTCCGTCGCCGGAGCATCTAGTTCGTAACCGAACAAAACCTCACCTCCGGAATATTCAAATTCTGAAGACGCAGTCACCACATCGGTACCGATCAGAGCCAAAGCAGACAGGCGTTGCACCTCGGCGGAGGTATTGCCCATACTCTCGAGATTGTCATTAACGTTGAACAACTGTTCCAACGAACTAAACTGCGCCAACTGGGCGGTAAACTCTGTGGCATCCGACGGATTCATCGGATCCTGGTTTTTCAGTTGCTCCACCATCAGGGTCAGAAAGTCTTCTTTCCCCATGGCATTGGCTCCTGTCGACAATGCCGAGCTGAGCTGGGCATTGGATGAGGATGTTGAATTTGTACTACCAACTTCTGCCATCATTCACCTCCTGCGGATCAAATCCGCACACTAATTCCTGGGCTGGAGTCGATGGCCGCTCCAGGCACGACTTCGGCAACCTGAGCCATCATATCCGCATCCATGGTGACGGCAACGGGGCCTTGGCCACTGTTGTGGCCTTGCTGACTAAACGATTGTTGTTGCTGAGCGCCGCCTGAATCGACACTGACCTGAAAGTCTTCAACGGTCACCCCCTGGTCCTGCAGAGCATCGCGAAGCCGCGGAAAGTTGCGCTCAAGAACGTCCTGAACCTGCTGACTCTGGGCATGAAGATGAACCTTAAGCTGATCGCCTTCCATGACCATGCGCAACTGCAGCTCGCCGAGTTCTTCAGGATGCAATCTCACTGTAACGCTGCTGCTTTCACCGCGAGCATGAATCGACAGGTGCTCAACGGTCTGATTCACAATATGACTGTCCGGCACATTCACTGCTGGGCGCTGCCCTGGGGCAAATGTGGACGATGTCGCTGAAGGAGCCTGTTGCTGGGCCGTATGTGCCACCGCCTGGTGAGAGTCTGTCTGTGGGGTCGCGTCACCGGCAGCACGCTGCAATAGCGCGTCTACGGCAACATTCGTCTTGGCGGGTGCCATTTCCACAGTGGCCTCATTATCACCGGTTGTTGCATTGAGCATGGTCTCAGCGACCTTCTCACCGCCATTCGCGGATAGACCATTCGGATTGGCCGCGACCTGAGCCGGAGTTTGGCGCTGTCGAAGCACGGTCTCGACATCTTGCCGATTGAGTAGACTGGCAAAGCGGGGATCGGTAATCTTACCGGTAGCATCTTCCCCCTCTGGATTCAGGCCGGCAACACCGTCAACCTCTTCCACCTGAACCTGGTTGATATTTTTGGGTTGATCCATGGTTTGCGCCGCAACCTGGACGGATTCGGCTTTAATGGAGGCTGGCTGGACCAACTGTTCTTTGATTTTCTGGGCCAGTTGGACCTCATCAAGAGACTCGCCGTCCGCAGCGCTGGGATCTGACGCTCCTTGCACCGTCTGGACCGTTTTGGTCTCAGCCGTACGATTCAGACCAGCAGCCTGCGGCTGACGTTCTTCATGAACACGCGGTCCAACCAGTTCGGCAGCAAGCTCGTCAGCCGAGGTCTCTGCAGCCACGTCAGCATCGGCAACAACGCCCTCATCCTGACCACCCTCTGCAGCCACGATCTCTTCGGCGGGCAAAGCTTCGGCATCAGGAGTGGCGGCAATCGCGTTCAGGGTATCGTCGACAGCATCTTTATCCGCAAGCTCTTCTGAACCCGCTTCCTGTCCCTCTGAAACTTGAGCTGTTTCCTGCTGTTCATCAACCTTGGATGCAACATCTTCCGACACCGCAGTGTCGGCATCCTGATCACGCTGAGCTTGGCGCGCTTCGTGGTCTTGGCTACGGCGCTGTGATTTGGCGTCATGTCGTGACGTGGTTTCCGGCGCAGAGCGGCGGGACTCACTCGGCTCTGTGCGAGTGGCGTTTTTTGCTTCAGCTTTATTCAGGGTGGGCAGAAAGTCACGGGTGTCGGAGCCGGAGTTACCGGTTCGCGTCGAGGTCGACTTTGAGGCCACTGCCTGGGTCGCAATCGGTAGAGTTTGCATTCAACTCCTCCTGAAAGTTATCTGGGCGTCAAACACGGCTCATCCGGAGCTGCATTTAACAGTGCAGGATCACGTTGTCATCCTGCTGTCAAAATCAAGGGGAAGCATCATGCACCTTGATTTTGGCGACCCGTCCATGGGTGCCTCAGGCTGAGATCAGCCAATCAATCTTCTTTTAGGGTGGCATAGGCAGCGCTTAACCGTGCTGCTTTTTCACCGCCGATATTTGCCAGGACTTTTCCGGCACTTTTTGCCTTCATGCCGCCGAGAATGCCAATCGCCAACTCCCGATCAAGCTCCTGAATAATCCGCGCGGCTTGTGCCGAATCCATCTTGTTGTACATCTGGCTGAGTTCGGCAATCTTTGCCAACTCGCGAGCATCTTTTTTCTCCAGAAGTTGCTCAACCTGGCGACGAAGGACATTCAAATCGTCGAGTTTCTTATCGACTTCGCTACGCAACAGGTTTAGTTCTATTTTTTTTTGTTCAATTTCCTTGAGTTGCTCTTCGTTCCGCTTGCGCTGTTCATTGAGCTGGACAATCAGACGACGCTCTTCCACTGAACCGATTTCAGTGTCCAGATCCTGAAAATCATCGACCGCAGAACTGAATCGGACACCGGAAACCAGTACCAGCAGCACCAGCACAACGAAAAAACTTTTTTTCATGACTCATCCTCATCTCGAAACATAATGGCAATTTCATCAATCTCCGCCATCTCACGTCGTTTCTGTTCTTTTATTTCGGCTCGTTGTTGCTTTTCCTTGACCTTTTCGAGCAATTTTTTTTCACGCCCCGCCTCTTCAAGGGCTTTACGGCATGTCAACGTATGCTGCCGAGCCATGACCACCTGCTCCTCCAGCCGCTCCAAGCGCTCACGCTGGTGATTAAGCTGGTTTTCGTAGAGCATGAATTCATGAGCCAACATGCCTTGCTGCTGACGTTGTTCATACTCCTGTGCAACCTGGTCAAGGTTCTGGCGACACTCCGTCACGGCATCGACAGCGTTCGTCTCATCCTGAAGCGCTTTTGCCAGGTGTTGGCGGGCCTGATCAACAAGGCGTTGGCGATGATCCAGGACAACCTGAAGCTTGAAAGGTTTCATAATTTTTTCCAGTAAAGAGATCGCGGCTGAACAGACCGAAAAAGCAACCACTAGTGCTTCTCTTCGGTTGCAGGATCAGGAATAATAAGTAGAATTTGGTGCGTTCGGGAGGTTCACATATTTTCTGAGAATTTTTTGCTGCAGCAGGACAGTAACCGCCTACTCATCGCGATGCGTGCCCCGCCGATCAAGGACCAGTTGGGTCATCGCTTCGACGGTGCCGACCAAATCATCGCGTTCATCCATACCCTGACGCAAAAAATCATTGACCGCGTCAATGCGTGAAATGGCGTAATCAATCTTCGGGTTGCTGCCGGCAACGTAGGCACCAATATTGATCAGATCTTCGGCTTCTTTGTGGGTCGCCAGAATCTCGCGAACCTGGGCAGCACTTTGCACGTGTTCAGGATCAACAATGTCGCGCATGACACGACTGGCGGAGTGGAGAATATCGATACAGGGGTAGTGGTTTTTCGCCGCCAGGTCACGCGACAACACAATATGACCGTCAAGAATGGAACGCACCGAGTCGGCAATGGGCTCATTCATATCGTCCCCTTCAACCAGAACGGTGTACAGGCCGGTAATACTGCCCTGTTCCTTAAAACTTCCGGCACGTTCCAAGAGCTTCGGCAACGTCGCAAAGACTGACGGGGTATAACCTTTGGTGGTTGGCGGTTCACCGATCGCCAGCCCCACTTCACGCATGGCCATAGCAAAACGGGTCACCGAGTCCATCATCAACAGCACATTGTGTCCCTGCTGACAAAAATATTCCGCCAGGGTGGTGGCGACAAAGGCACCACGCATCCGCAGCAGTGGCGACTGATCGGAGGTCGCTACAAGCACGACGGAGCGCGCCAGGCCCTCTTCACCGAGATCGCGCTCGATAAACTCACGCACCTCACGCCCACGCTCACCAATCAGCGCAATAACATTAATATCTGACTGAGAGTGCTTGGCCATGGTCCCGAGAAGCACACTTTTACCAACACCGGAACCCGCCATGATCCCCATCCTCTGACCACGCCCACAGGTAAGCAGTCCATTGATCGCCCGCACTCCGAGATCGAGAGGTTCTGAGATCTTCTTACGCTGCATTGGCCCTGGCGGCAACGAGTAGACCGGCATCTCCTGATCGAGAACCGGGTTGGGCAAACCGTCGATGGCGTGGCCCATGGCATCAACCACACGCCCAAGCATGGCATCGCCCACCGGCATGGTCGCACTGGTGCGCAGCACGCGGATCAGACTGCCCGGCCCCAAACCGCGCAACTCCCCTAACGGCATCAGCAAAGCCAGACCATCACGAAAGCCGACAACTTCTGCAGCAATGGGCTCGCTACCCGACAGTGGCACAACTTCGCATAGCGTCCCCACTGAAGCCGAAGGACAATAGCCCTCAATCACCAAACCAACAATTTTAGTGACCTTCCCCCACACCCGCAGGGTTTTACAGGCTCTGATTCGTGCTTCAACTTCGGACATTTACTCTCCGCTGATAGCCTCACGCAGGGTTTGAACAATTTCCTCCATTTGGGCTTCAATGGTCGCATCGACGCGACCAACCGGTGATTCCAGGATACAGCCACCAGCAGTCACGGAAGGATCAGCGACAAACTCAATATTGGTTAACCCGGTCAGGCTGGCAATAAACAGCGGCTTGTGCTCTTGGACAACCTCCATGTCAGCCGGATTGATCTTGATATGAAACTCCTCAGCATTCACCGCTGCCTGAATCGCCTGCTGAATGGTACGGTTAATGGCCTCGCGATGGGCCGACAACTCCGTCAGCACAACCCGCTCGGCAATGGCCAGAACAATTCGCAACATGTCTTCACGACTGCCATCAAGCATTTTCTGACGTTGTCCATTGAGCTGACGACACGCCTCAGCCAGGGCCTTTGTCGCCTTGGATAACTGGGCATTGGCTTCATCAAGACCGGCCTGCTTGCCTTCAACATAACCTTCCTGGCGAATCGCTTCGACATCAACAGCAGGGGCCGCGTCAACCGGCGCTGCCGATTGTCCCGAGGCGGAGGCCTGCGTCTCCACCACCACGGTTTCCTGAGGGCATTCGGTAACAGTGAAACTGCCCTTGTTCGCCCGCGTCACCTCACTGAGGTCCGCCATGGCAACACATTGGCACTTCACCTGAGTATCTCGGATAATTTTAGACCAGGACATCGCCGGCTCCGCGTCCCGGGATCACAATCTGTCCCTCCTCTTCGAGCTTCAGTGCCAGCTTGACAATGGTCTGCTGCATTGCTTCGACATCGGAGAGGCGAACCGGTCCCATCGCTTCAAGGTCTTCCTGAATCATCTCGGCTGCCCGGTTGGAAATATTGGAGAAAATCTTATTCTTGAGATCATCGGTGGCGGTTTTCAATGCCAGAGTCAGGGTATCGTTGTTAATTTCTCGCAGAATCATCTGCATCGCACGGTTATCAATATTGACCAGATCACTGAAGGTAAACATTTTCTTGCGGATCGACTCAGCCAGCTCCGGATCCGTCATCTCAATGCTGTCAACAATTTTGCGGTCTGAGCCTTTTTCCATACGGCCGAGAATATCAACCACTTTGTCGACACCGCCGACCTCTTGCTGTTCTTTTTTACTGACACCACCAATCTCACGGCGCAGCGCCTCTTCAATCTGGGCAAGAACTTCCGGCATAACCTTTTCGATTTTGGCAATGCGATACATAACATCACCGGCTAAGTCGTCAGGAATAAAGCTCAACACCTTGCCGGTATGGTCAGAACGTTGGGTGGAAAGAATCAGCGCCACGGTCTGAGGGTGTTCATTTTCAAGCAGACTTGCCACCATACGCGGCTGCATGGTGGCAATGGTCTCCAGTGGGCGCGATTCCACACCGCTGAGAATCTCACTGACCAACTGGTCGCCATGTTCATCACCGCTGCCGGCAATGGCATTGCGGACAAACTCTTCACTCTTGATATACATGCCGGGATTACGCTTTTGGGCCTGATGGAATTCAGCCATGACATCATTGGCCAGATCTGCCGGAATATGATCGATATTAATCATCACCCGAGTCAGCATGCGAATCTCATTCTCTTCCATTTCTGAAAAAACTTTTGCCGTTGCCGACTCTCCCAGACACATCAACAGCACCGCCGCTTTTTCCACGCCGCTCATACGGTTAAATTGCAGTTCTTCCATACTCATTTTCCCACGCCGGTCATGCGGTTAAATTGCAGTTCTTCCATACTCATGATTGCTACTCTTCATCGGTCATCCAGGTACGAATGACTTGGGAGGGAGAATGTTCCGCCTTAAGAATGTTCTGACGCATCTGCTCTGTTGCATCGAGTTCTACCGTAGCACTTCGTCCGGCAGCCATCTCCTCTTCCAACTCCTTAACCGTTTTAAAATGCTGCACAGTCGCTTCCGATTTCAGTGTTTTCAGCGCCGGACGCACCAGCATCAGATACATGACTAATGCTCCCAAGCCGGCGAGAACATATTTCATCAACGGCATGTACACGTACAACTGGTCCGTCACGCTGGCCTCTGGCAGCTCGGGCTGCTCATAAAACTCATCGGCAAACGGCATCGACACCACGTTGAGCTGATCACCGCGTGTTTTATCAATTCCCAAAGCGCTTTGCACCATTTTTTCAATGGTGCGCAACTCCTGTTCCGAACGCGGCGTAAGGGAAGGTTCAGCACCTTCTTCTTCGGCCTCCGTCATCTTATCGGCCACAAGAACCGATACGGACAGGTGCTTGATGGTGCCAACCGGAGCAACGGTCCGATTGACCACCTTGCTGATCTCATAGTTGGTGGTTTCTGCACTGCTGGTACTGTTGGATCCTCCACCACCGGGGGTATTGACGCCGTCGCCAAGGTTTGCCTGCACACCGGGGACACCGCCACCCGCAGTCGAATTGCCCTCTTTTTGTTCCTGCAACTGCTCACTGCGCGGCACGGCACTTTTGGGATCGTATAGCTCTTCAAGCTTTTCCACCTGGGCAAAATCGAGCACCGCCGTCACCTTGACCAACGAGTTGGCCATCCCCAAGGCGCGATCAAGCATGGCTTGGGCTCGGCTCTCCATCTGCCGCTCAACGGCGCGTTGATACTCGAGCATCCCCGGAGTCATGGGACCACTCAACCCTTCATCCGGCTTTTTCGACAACACCTTCCCGGCCGCATCCACCACGGTGACATACTCCGAGTCTAGCCCTTCGACACTTCCGGCAACAAGATTGACAATACCCTGAACCTGCGACTCTTTGAGAGTACGACCGGGGGCCAATTTGACAATAATGGATGCGGTCACCCGCTGCTGTTCACTTTTAAACAAACGCTTCTGCGGTAAGGCCAGATGCACCCGGGCTGCAGACACCGGCGACAGTGAGGCAACGGTTCGCGACAGTTCCCCCTGCATGGCTCGCAGATAATTGACCTTTTGAACAAAATCGGTAATCCCCAGACTCTGTTTGTCAAAAATCTCAAATCCAACACCACCGCCTTGCGGCAAACCGGCACCGGCAAGATCTAATCGTGTTTCGTAAACCCGATCTGCCGGAACATACACCGACTGTCCGCCACTGCGCAATTCATAAGGAACCTTCTGCTCCTTCAACCAGGTCACAATGGATGAGGCATCATTCTCTGATAAATTGGCAAAGAGCAGCTGGTAGTCGGTATGGCGCGCCTGCATAATGATCAGCGCAAACAACGTCAGCGAAAACAGCGTCACGGCAATCAGGCTGATCTTGCGTGACAGGGGCCAGCCCTTGATTGTCGCGAACATATTTCCTTTGGTCTCATCCGCCATGATTTATGAATACTCCATTCCAGAATCGGCTAAAAAGCACTCCCTGCAGGCTCACACCTGCATCTGGATAATTTCCTTGTAGGCATCTACCACTTTATTGCGTATCTGCACCAGCATCCGCATTGACACATCGGCCTCTTCCATCGACAACATCACTTCATGCAGGTTATCGGCCTTGCCGGTGACAAGATCGGTGACTGCTGAATCCGCATCCAGCTGAGCCTTATTGGTCTGATCAATGGCTTCGGTCAACATATCAGCGAAACCACTTTGCGGGGTTTCTTTGTCGAAGCTGAGCTTCGGCATCATCGATTTGAGATGGGTATCAATGGAGATATCGTTCATTGTTGCACCTCGCTATCCGTTATAAGCAGGCTGTTCTTCAAAACCACGGCTTATTTGCCAATTTCCAACGCTTTTAACGCCATACGTTTCGCCGATTTGATGGTTGTGATATTCGCCTCATAAGCGCGAGTCGCCAGCATCATGTCGGTTGTCTCTTTAAGCAGGTCGATATTGGGCAGCGCCACATACCCCTGATCGTTGGCATCAGGGTGGCTCGGATCAAAGATCAGCCGTGGCTCGGAATCCTCCGTGACAATCTGACTGACCTGCACCCCGTTGAGCGCGCTTTTTTCTTTGGCCGACAAGTGATCGGCAAAGCTCACCTGCGCCGGCTCAAACACCACCATCTTACGCCGATACGGCCCCCCTTCGGGAGTCCGTGTTGTTTCAGCATTCGCCATATTGGAACTGATCGTGTCCAGCCGGATACGTTGCGCTTTAAGCGCCGACGAACTGATGTTCAGTGACGTAAAAATATCCATGGACTACCTCCTTATGTTCCCTGTACCACGTATTTGACAATACTGAGTTTTTTATTGAGCAATTGCGTGGTCGCCTCATACATGATTTGGTTTTCGGCTAGATTGATCATCTCCTGGTCGACCTCGACCGTATTGCGATCCCCCATGCCGGACGTATCGCGGATCTCGCCAACGGTACCGGTAATATTGTTGATCGCCCCGCCATGCGTCGAGATATGCTGGGGATGCGTCACCTCCAGGTCGGTCCCTTCACCGATTGCCGCCTGGCGAAGAGCATCCTCAAACGTAAAGGTCTTCGCCTGATAACCCGGGGTCTGGGCATTGGCCACGTTGGCTGCGATGATCTGCTGATTGCGCAAACGCAGATCCATCGATTTTTTCATCAACAGAGCTGTTTGATCCATCATTCCTGAAGTCATCATCGTTCCACCCTCTTCATCTCTCAATCAATTTTCAGCGATCAAAACGTTCAATCGCTAATGTTTCTTTCGCCAAAGAGCGCCATTCATTACTCTGTGCTTCTTCGACCAGTTGACGCAAAAGTTTTAATCCCTCTCGACGTTGGCCCTGTCGCAGCAGAATCTGCGCCTCCCTATAAACGGCCTGGTCACGATAGTCCCCCTGTTGCAAAAACCGAAACAATTTCAGTGCCTGAGCATAGTTTTTCTTATCGCGATAGGCCTCAGCCAAAACCAGCAAATCTGCGGGGTCTTCTTTGGACAGATCGTTGCCAATCAAGCCAACCATCGTGTTCATAACCAGATCCACATCGCCCCGCTTCCAGGCCAGATGCGCCAACATTTTATCCAACGCTTCGGTCTTGGGCCGGTCTTTCTCCTTAAGGGCCTTAAATACAGCGTCTTCTTGTCCCAAGGCTAACATCGCTTCAAGCTTCAGCTGAAAGAGTTGCGGCCACTGCCCTCCCTGGGGATATTTCTGTGCATAGCGATTGGCATAATCGGCCACCCGATCATAGGCTTTCTGCTGCATCAAAGCTTTAAGCAGCGGGATATAAACTTGACGCGTTTGTTGCTCTTTCGCCGCATGATCAAGCAAATACAGATACAAGCGAACCGCACGATCAGACAGCTCAAGCTGGGAAAAAACCTCTCCAAGGCCAATAAGGAAATCAAAATCCCGCTGGCTCGCCACCAGCAAATCGCGATTCTGCTCCACCAACACCAACGCACTGAAATATTTCTTATCGGCGATCATTCCCCGGATCAAATCAGGCAAAATATCAGCCAGCAACGCCTGAGCATGACCAGCCAGGTCCGTCATCCGATCCGCTCTGATCAGGTAACGCAATTCATCGACAGCCTTGAGTCGCTGCCCTAACAGATATAATCCCAGCGCTTGCTTGAATTGCATTTCAGCACGACGATCACGGTCAACCATCAAATCGGTTAACGCAACATAGTCGTTACGTGCCCGGCGCCGACTGTAAAAATCATCAACCACCATGCTTAAATCGGCAATTTTAGCCTTGGCCAGCAACGCCCCCTGCGTTCCGGGAAGGATTTGGTGTAACAGATCGTAACCGGCATCTTTATCGCCTCGGTGAATCATCGCCATGGCGAGCAGATAGCGCGCCATGTCACGCGATTCGGGATCGTCGACACCATCGAGAAAACGTTTAAGCTGAACAATCGCGCCATCATAATCTTTGCGGCGGTACAAGCTCATGGCAAAATTGGCCAGGGACGACGGGTAGTCCGCCAACTGATTAGCCAGCGCCTGATAACGCTCTACGGCAGCAGCGTAATTCCCCTGGTCGAACCAGATATCGGCCTGGCGCTGTTGATAACGGCTCTCCAGACCTGCTTTGCCTTGCTTGATTTGCGCATCAAGCACAACCTGTGCGGCGCGCACATCATTCGTCGCCAGGGCCACTTCGGCATGCAACAATTCCGAATAGACCGAAAACCGCGATTCCTCCTGACGTTGAGCATCAAGCTCCAATGCCGCCATAAGCTGATAGGGGTTCGCGAATTGGCGCGCCGCGATATACATATGGAGCAAACGGGCATATTCGGTCAGCTCCGCACCATCTTCAGGCAGTGCGGCCTGAGCCGCTGCCACACGCTTTTCAGCCTGCGTATAATTTCCACCACGCAACGCCAATTCAGACAGCAACAGCAAAAAGCGCACCCGCTCCAAACCGGTCGTTGATTCAAAACCGATATTGCGTAAAGCCGCAATCGCTGCATCCCAATCATCGGCAGCGGCCAGTTCTTCCACCTCAACCGGCAACACATCATCGACCGGGCCCAGCAAAGCTAAAGCCGGAAACGGCGGCATCGTGTAATGAATCTTGGCCGGTATCGTCACCGGCAGCTCATATTCGTCAAAAAAGCGCAACCAATCGCCACGGTATTCTGAATTAATGCCCCGTCGTCCGACTCCGCCAAGCTGGGACATCTGCCCGGGAAGCTTGCGGGCAATCGCCGGGCGCATGGCGCTTTGCGTATCGCGCCAATGCACATCAATCGTCACCAGACCGGTACGCAAATCTTTCGATGTATTGACAAAATAAGGTGGGCGGCGCATTAAAAAAGACACCATCAACTTATCTTTCGCCTGACCAATCAGCGTACGAACCAACCGTTCATCTTCCGTTGGGTAAACCATTTCCGAGCCGGGCAAGGTTGATTTCAACTCAATTTCGAGCTTTTGCCCCGACGTATTGACGTTAAATTCAGGAACTTTGTTGAATTTAAGAATGAGCCGGGTAACATTGACTTCATCCTGCTTATCAATTTTCTGCAGAACAAAATGTTGCGGGGCAGCAAAACTGGACGCGCTTCCCGCAACAAGCAGTAAGAATATGCAACAAACAGAAAATAAACGCTTCAATGGTCACACCCGGTCAACACGCGGTTTAGCCGATTCATTTTCGACACTTAGACTTTCCATATGATGCAAAAAACGCGCCACCTCCGTAAAGCTCGCAGCTCCGAGCTTTACGGAGAAAAAAAGAGTGTTTGAAATTCATTTTGCCGACAGCTCGCGAAGAAAAGTCATTTTTTTGACAGACAAGCAGGAAAAAGCAGTTCAGTAATTCTGCCTTTTACACTATAATTACTAACTGTTGTTTAATATGAGCAACAAACCAATACAATTTGACATCTTAATGAATTGTTCGGTTGACAGCACTACGTTCAACAGCCACACTTTGACAGTCAAACAATTTTGATCCACGTGAGTGCAGCCACCTTAAAAAACGGAGAACCAATAACGCCATGACCGACGAGCTGAGCAGTGATCAAATAGAAATTATTCAGGAATTTGTTCAGGAAAGCCAGGACATGATCGAGCAGCTGGAGCCGACGATCATTGAGCTGGGACAAACGACTGATAACGAAACCATCAATGCCGTCTTTCGCCTGTTTCATTCCATGAAAGGCAGTGCCGGCTTTCTTGAATTCAACCACATCACCAGCGTTGCCCATGCGGCGGAAAGCCTGCTTGACATGGTGCGCTCCGGTAAAAAGATCTTGCAACCGGAGCATGTCACCTTGCTGTGTGAATGCTGCGACTTCACCAAGGAAGCGCTGGAAACCGTTGATGAGCATTTTACCGATGATGCGATGGCCGAAAAGGGTGAAGCCATGGCGGCTCGCTTCCATGAAGCCATGGACAGCGACGCGGCACCGCCGGTTGAAGAGCCTGTAGCAGAACAGCCACAAGCGCCCCCGGAGGCTGAAGCAGCGCCTGAACAACAATCCGAGAGCGAAGTTGAAGCCACAAAACTTGACCCCAGCAAAATTGAAGCCACCGACGACCTGACTCTGGAGATCACCCCGGAAATGGTCGAGCGCTTTGTTCAGGAGGCGGATGAGCTGCTGGAGACGGCTGAACAAAGCCTTCTTGAGTGGGAAAAAGAGCCGGACAGCCAAGATCATGTCGCCCTGATTTTCCGCAGCATTCACAGTTTCAAAGGAAACAGCGGTTTTTTTGGCTACAGCACCCTTGAGAAACTCAGTCATCAGATCGAGAACGTTCTCGATGTTGTAAAAAGCGGTGGTTCTTTTGCCACGGAGAACCCCTTTGAAGTTCTCCTGAACTCCGTAGACGCCCTGAAGGACGGACTCAACTCCCTGACGGAAGACGGTCGCGACGAAATCGATGAAATAGATATCCTTATTGATGCCCTTAAAGCTCTGCCGTCACCACGCATCGGCGAAGTTTTAGTTGGGAAAGGTGTTGTTGACGAAGAAACCGTCAACGAGGCGCTCAGCCAGCAGAAAAAACCGCTGGGAGATGTCATTGTCGACATGGGCAAGGCAACCAAAGAACAGGTTGACGAAGCTCTCACCACCCAGACTCAGACCAAAAAACCGGCAACTCCGGCGCGCAAGGCAAAACCAAAAGGAGGGGCCGTCAAACGTCAGGATATCCGGGTTGACCTTGAAAAACTCGACAACCTGATCAACCTGATCGGTGAGTTGGTTATCGCCGAAAACATGCTGATTCACAATCCCGATCTGGAAGGGCTGGAACTGGAGAGCTTCAACAAGGCAGCCCAACAGATGGGCAAACTGGTGCGTGAGCTTCAGGAGATGGCCATGATCATCCGGATGGTTCCGGTGTCCGGCCTGTTTCGTCGCATGATCCGCCTTGTGCATGACCTGTCGGTCAAGTCCGGCAAGAAAGTTGACCTGAAGCTGTCCGGTGAATCCACCGAAGTGGACAAGACGGTTATCGAAACCATTACCGATCCACTGGTTCATATCCTGCGCAACTCCATGGACCACGGCCTTGAACCGCCCGACGAGCGCATTGCCGCCGAAAAAGATGAAACAGGGGTTATCCGCCTTAACGCCTGCCATGAAGAGGGCGAAGTGTGGATCACCCTGGAGGATGATGGTCGCGGTCTCAACAAGCAGAAAATTCTTGCCAAAGCCATCACTAACGGCTTGGTTGACGGAGATGGTTCCGACCTCACCGACAAGGAGATCTACAACCTGATCTTCCAACCCGGCTTCTCGACGGCAGACAAGATCACCGACATCTCCGGCCGCGGCGTCGGCATGGACGTTGTTAAACAAAACCTTGAGAAAATCAAAGGTAAAGTCGACGTTGACAGCATTCCCGGTCAGGGGACCAAGATCAAATTACGCATCCCCCTGACTCTGGCTATTATCGACGGCATGTTGGTTCGGGTAGGCACGGCACGATGCATCGTTCCCATCCTGTCGATCAAAGAGGCGTTCCGACCGCAACCGGATGCCATCACAGTCACACCGGACAATGAGGAACTGGTTCGGGTGCGAGAAAACTTCTTCCCGGTGGTTCGCTTGCACGAACTGCTTGAGACCACACCGGAACATTCCGATCTCGTGGAAGCGATCCTGATTGTTCTGGAATATCAGGGCCGCAGCATCTGTCTGATGGTCGATGAGATTATGGGCCAACAGCAAACGGTTATTAAAGGGCTGTCCGAATATATCGGCAATGTCCGCGGCTGCTCCGGCTGCACCATTCTTGGCAATGGCGATGTCAGCCTCATTCTTGATGTTGGCAATCTGGTTGAAATGAAATAGATCGGGCCGAGGTTCTTTATGACCCCTAATGACTCCAACGGCGTTCTGGAAATGCCTCGCAGTGTGTCAATGATGACCATCAGCGATGAGGAATTCAATGCCCTGCGCCGGTTGATCTATGACCGCTTCGGCATCAACCTCACCGACGAAAAACGCTCCTTGCTGGTCGGCCGTCTGCAAAAAATGCTGCGCACCAGCAAAATTGCCACGTTTCAGGATTATTACGACTACCTGAAAACGGATACCAGTGGCAAGGCGGTCAGCGATCTGGTCAACATGGTGTCGACGAATTACACCTATTTCAACCGCGAAAAAGACCATTTCGACTTTTTTTCAAAAACAGCCTTGCCGATGGTCTGCCAAATGCTCCAGCAACAAAAACGCAAAGATTTACGCGTCTGGTGCGCAGGCTGTTCCAGCGGTGAGGAAGCCTACACCCTGGTCATGCTGATGCATGAATATCTCGGCTCACAGTACGGCAACTGGGATGCCGGTATCCTTGCCACCGACATCTCTGAGCGCGTCTTGGCGACAGCCACCCAGGGAATTTACGGTGCCGACAAAGTCGCATCCCTGCCGAAAAACCTGCAGAAGTACTTCAACCGACTGCCTGACGGACGGATGCAGGTTGTTGACAAAGTGCGCAAAGAGGTGACGTTTCGCCGTTTCAACCTGATGAATACGACGTTTCCGTTCAAAAAGCCGTTTCAGATTATTTTTTGTCGTAACGTCATGATTTATTTTGACCAGCAAACACGCAACGCGTTAGTACAACGCTTTCATCGCAGCATGGAGCCGGAAGGATATTTCTTCATCGGCCACTCTGAAACTCTCGGTCGAGACAGCCAGCTGTTCAGATACATCATGCCTGCGGCTTACCAAAAAGGAACTTTGTGATGGCAAAACCGGTACGTGTACTCGTTGTTGATGACTCCGCTCTGGTACGGCAGATCCTCTCCAACGGCCTGGCCATGGACCCGGGGATTGAGGTTGTCGGTTCTGCGGCCGACCCCTACATGGCTCGCGATAAAATTGTTCAACTCAAACCCGACGTTCTGACATTGGACGTGGAAATGCCGCGCATGGACGGGGTTGAGTTTCTGCGTAAACTGATGCCGCAATATCCGCTGCCAGTGGTGATGGTCAGTTCTCTCACCCAAAAAGGCAAGCAGATCACCATGGAGGCACTGGAAGCGGGTGCGGTTGATTTCGTCACCAAGCCGACAACCAATGTGGCTCAGGGGCTCAATGCTATGCTCATGGAGCTGCGTGCCAAAGTCAAAATCGCCTCCACGGCCAATGTGGCGCACTGGAAAGGAAAGCGCGTTGAAAAACGCGCTGCTGTCGCCAACGGAGCATCAAAAGCATTGGCCGAGTCAACCGACAAGGTTGTCGCCATCGGTGCTTCCACCGGCGGAACCGAGGCGATTAAAAAAGTGGTCACGCAGTTTCCAGCCACCATGCCCGGTGTGGTCATTGTTCAACATATGCCACCCGGCTTTACCAAAATGTTTTCTGAGCGCCTGAACCAACTGTGCGCCATGGAAGTTAAGGAAGCCGAAAACGGTGATCGCATTCGACCGGGACGCATCCTGGTTGCCCCTGGCGCTTTACAGATGGAAGTTGTCCGCTCCGGGGGCATTTATCAGGTCCGCTGCGCGCCCGGAGAAAAAGTCAGCGGCCATTGTCCGTCCGTCGACGTGATGATGCATTCCGTTGCCAAACACGTTGGTCGTAATGCGGTCGGCGTCATGCTTACCGGCATGGGTTCAGACGGCGCGGAGGGAATGCTGGCTATGAAAAATGCCGGGGCACGCAATCTTGCCCAGGACGAAGCATCTTCGGTTGTCTTCGGCATGCCCAAGGTCGCGTATGAAAAAGGCGGCGCTGAAAAGCTGTTTCCGCTTGACCGCATCGCGAGCCAAGTGATTTCCCTGCTGACGGAGAAATAAACACGATGAGCAATGTGATTCTAGGTGTTGGCGAATTCGGGGCATCCCGAACAGCCGGAGACATTGTAAAGACGTTCGCTCTGGGGTCTTGCGTCGCTGTCATCCTGATGTGTCCAAAAACGCGCACGGTCGGCATGGTGCACGTCGCACTGCCGGAATCAAAAATCAACCCGGAAAAAGTGAAGACCCGTCCCGGTTATTTTGCCGATACCGGCATTCCAGCGCTGCTGAAACAAATGGCAGACATGGGCTGCGACCCCCGCGGACGCGGTTTTATTGTCAAATTGGCCGGCGGCGCAAAAATCATGGACCCCAACAACACCTTCAACATCGGCAAGCGCAATGCTCTGGCCATCAAAAAGGTGTTGTGGAAATATGCCCTGGGTCCCGTTGCCGAAGATCTCGGCTCCACGTACAGCCGAACGGTGTCGGTGTTGGTGTCCAGCGGAGAAGTTATTCTGTCCTCGCCCGGACGCGGAGAGTGGAAACTATAGAAAGGGGGACCGCATGAAACAACGCGCCACAAAAGAAGAGATTCTCAAAGCGATTGAAGATGTCCCTCTGCTTTCTCCAAGTGCCTCACGCTTGTTGCAGATCACATCCCAAGAAGATCACGACATCCATGAAGTCATCGACATTGTCAAGTGTGACTCGTCGCTGACGGCTCGAGTACTCAAGATTGTCAACTCTGTGGCTTACGGACTAGCTCATGAGGTAACCACCATTGACCGTGCCGTGGCCTATCTGGGAGAACGGATGGTGGCGGGCATTGCCCTGGGTGACAGCGCATCCGCCTTGTTCCACAAAGAGCTGCAAGGCTATGAAGGCCCGAAAAGCGAACTGTGGAATCATGACCTGCGCACGGCCATCGCCGCTCGGGAAATTGCCCGGTTCGCCAAAGTCCCCCTCAGTGCGGATCTCGCCTTTACCGCCGGCATTCTTCACGCCGTCGGCAAAGCGGTTCTTTCTGACTTTCTCGGCCAGACCGCCGCTGACGTGCTGGTCGGCATCGACAGTCACGAGGTTGAAGATTATCTGGCTGGTGAGCGAGAGCTTCTCGGGATTGACCACACCGAAGCCGGTTACGTTCTGGCCAGGAACTGGGAACTGCCCGAGACACTGCAGATGGCAATCCGTTATCACCATATGCCGGCGGAAGCTCCGGATGAACATAAACCTCTGGTTTATGCGGTACACCTTGGTTGCATTGTTGCCATGATGTGTGGTAGTCAGGCTTCCGACTCATTGCAATACCATCTCGACAAAAAATACACAGATTATTTTGATCTGGCTTCAGAGCAGATTGCATCTGTTATGCTTGAAGTTAATGAAGAATTCGACAAGCTCGACTGCGCGATGTCTGATAAAAAGGAGAAATCCCGATGAAAAGGATAGTCATTGCTGACGATTCAGCCACAGCACGCATG
This sequence comes from uncultured Desulfuromonas sp., assembly GCF_963678835.1. NCBI lineage: Bacteria > Pseudomonadati > Thermodesulfobacteriota > Desulfuromonadia > Desulfuromonadales > Desulfuromonadaceae > Desulfuromonas > uncultured Desulfuromonas sp. Next base: position 742,948 of record NZ_OY787470.1, on the reverse strand, counting down.
ATGATCCGGCGGTGCCTGGAAATCGTTGGTCTAATGGATGCGGAATTTGCTGAAGCGGAAAACGGCAAAGAAGCATTAAGCCTGGTCAAACAGGAACAGACCGACCTCCTCGTCAGCGATCTGAACATGCCGGTCATGGATGGTGAAGCGTTGCTTAAATGGGTCAAAGCAAGCCCGCGGCTCACCGACCTGCCCGTGCTGATTATTACCAGTGCCGGTAACCCGGCCAAGGCACAGGAGTTGCTCGACATGGGAGCATTCTCGGTGGTCAATAAGCCGGTCAACCCGGCGATTCTCAGTGAAGTACTAACGCCGTTACTGGATTCGGAGGAGGACTAAACATGCAGGAATTCGAACAGATCCTTCAAGGGAAAATCACATCCGTTCTCGCTGAGACACTCGAAAACATGGCCTTTCTCGATGTCGACGAAAGCAGCCTTGATGAGCTTGAGGAACTTGAAGGTAAACGCCTGAGCGTCACCCTGATGGTTGCCAAGCCGATCCTGCTGGAGATGCGTCTGGAGATGGACGAGGAGCTGCTGATCCAGGTCGTCGAGACCGTCTACACCATGGACCGTGATGAGATCACTGAACAGCAGGTAGAAGACCTGCTGGCTGAATTTCTCAACACACTGGCCGGGCGTTTTATGGCCGAAGTGCTTCCGGAAGACCAGACTTTTGCCTTGAACCTTCCCGAAATCAATAAAGATGAAGATTTTAGTGAAACCGACTCACATAGTTACTACTATCTGGCAGATGAATTGCCGGTTATTGTCGAACTGACTTCGGCTAATGGCGACGAACTCGCCGAACTTTTAAGCGATTCATAAATAAAAACACTAAGAAAGGATAGACCAATGGGGAAACGTGTACTTGTTATTGATGATTCCAGCACCATGAGAAAGATTGTCTCTCGCTCTTTACGCCAGGCAGGCCTGGACTTTGATGAAATTCTTGAAGCTGGTGACGGCCAAGAGGCATTAAACCTGCTCGAAAACGAAAGTGTCGACCTGATCCTCAGCGACATTAACATGCCCAACATGGATGGCATCGAATTTCTGCGTCAGAAAAAAGACAATGCCGCCATCGCTGGAATCCCTGTGGTCATGATCACCACGGAAGGCGGTTCCGACATTATTGGTGAAGCAAAAGCCCTCGGAGCGGCAGGCAACATCAAAAAGCCGTTCACACCGGACAAAATTGAAGAAGTACTCGGTGGCCTGATTTAATCTGTCGATTTCAAACTCAGAACACGGGTTCTGGGGTTGCATTGATGCAGGAGGAGAATTTTGGATTTACAAAAAAACATCACCGACGCCACCAAAGAGATCTTTGAAACCATGATCATGCTGGACATCACGGCTGGCGACCCTCTCAAGGAAAGCGTAAAAAGCTTTACCTGCTCGGTTTCCGGTGTAATCGGGCTTGCAGGCACCTGCCAGGGAATGCTGGCGATTCACACCCCGGACAATGTTGCCAAGGCAATTACCAGCAGTTTTCTGGGAATGGATGTTGAAGAGATCAATGATGATGTGACCGATGCCATCGGCGAGTTAGCCAACATGCTGGCCGGCAATATCAAGATGGTTCTCGATGGCGCAGGTAAAGATGTTACCCTGTCCATCCCATCCTGCATTCATGGGGACGAATACAGTATGGACTGTGTTGCTGATGCGGATTGGGTTGTTGTACCCTTTACCATGGAAGCCGGGAATTTTCTCGTCGAACTGCAGCTGAAAACCTGCTGACCTCTGTCACCACCTTCAAATCATTTAACAGGCTGCGGAGCCCATGGACGGGCTTCGCCGAGAAGCCCCCCGGATGGGGCTTTTCAACATCCTGTTAACAGTGAACTTGACCCCAACCTGTCGCAATGAGTTATCTTCACAGATCATTGCGACAGGTTCTGCTTCGGAGGCACGTGTGGATTTAGACCTGCAAAAACAAATCATAGACAGCACCCAGGCGGTGTTTGACACAATGCTGATGATGCCGCTGACACCGGGAATGAGTCTGTCGGAAAAAGTGTACGAATTTAAGCGCAGCATCTCAGGCATGCTCGGCTTTGCCGGTGAGGTCCAGGGTATGCTGACCATCCATTGCCCACAAGATGTTGCCTTTGCCATCACCAGTGCGCTGCTGGGTATAGATGTTGATGAAGTCGATGCCGACGTCAAAGACACCGTCGGTGAGATGGCCAATATGATTTTGGGGGGCATCAAAGACGGCTTCACCGAGCATGGGGTTGAAATCAGCCTCGCAGTGCCCACTGTTCTGGCCGGCCGATCCTATCGTGTCAGCGGAATGGACGACGCTTCGTGGACCACGGTTCCCTTTTATCTCGATGAAGGGGAACTTCTCGTAGAACTCAAACTCAAAGCTCCCAAGTAGACAGGTACCTTCGTGGCGGTTTCAGCAGTTGTACAAAGTGTTTTCAACACAATCTTAGAGCAACTGGCGGAGGAAGTCGGTGCCCTGCTCGGCACGACGGTCGACCTGACCGACCACCGCATGGACGTCCTGACCAAAGAAGAGCTGTTCGCCGTCAACCGTGGCCGTTCCGTTCTGTCGACCATGGTTATCTCCGGAGATCACACCGGAGAAGCATTTATTATCAGTGACCTCAAGGATTCCGTCATTCTCGGCGGCACCCTGATCATGCTTCCCAAAGATCAGATAGAGGAAAACTGCAAAATGCGGTCGTTTGAGGGAGAAGCTGCCGATGCCTATGGTGAAGTTGCCAATATCATCGCGGGTGTCTACACCTCGACTTTTCTGGATATGTATCCGGAAAACATGCATTTCAAACGCACCACCGTCAACGATTTCGTCCCCACCCAACTGGACCCCGAGGCTGACCAGCCGTTCCCGCCGGGCGAATACTTTCACACCAGTTGCGCCATCACCCTTGATGAGTACGAGATGCACCGTCTCGAAGTCATCGTTCCGGCACAACTGCTCGGCCTTGGCAGTCAACCTGAAGAACCGCTAGCGGCTCCAGAACCTGAACCAGTGCCGGAGCCAGAATCGGAGCAGGCACAAGCCAGCATTGAACCTGAAGAGCAAGAACAACCGACCGACACGGATGAAGAGATCGACCAGCCCGCCGTCGAAGAACCTGTCGAAGTGGTCAAATATGTCGACGGCCCGACTGCTGATCGAACTCTCAAAGCATCACTGACGCAGTGTGCTGAAGAAGTTGGCGGCATGCTCGGTCTTGAACTTGAGTTGGAAAACCTGACGACACGCTACGTGTCCAAACAGGAATACTTCTCCCGCCCCGGTAAAAAAGCCATTGCCGCCGAAATGCTCATCACCGGAGACAGTGAAGGAACCGGCTATTTCATCACCGAGTTGAAAGATGCCATCTACTTCGGCGGCACCATGATCATGCTGCCGGAAGAGGAGATTGAAAACCACATCAAATCCGGGGAACTCGGTGATGAGCTGGAAGATGCCTTTAGTGAAGTCGCCAATATCATCAGCGGCGGACTGGTTCAAAACTTCGATGAGATGTATCCGCGCAAGTTTCATCTCAAAAAAGGAGATCTGCACCTCTTCACACCAACCAAAGTTAAAGTCGAAGACCCTGAGCCTTTTCCTGAAGATGAGTACTACCAGGTCTCGGCGACACTCAGCTGCGAAGAACGCGACCTGGGAGAACTCAATTTTTTATGTCCGATCACCATACTGCACCTTGCGCCACGTCCCGCCCCCACCGATGGATGGGGCGAAACAGAGCAAGCAGCAGAACCGGAGAAAAAACCCGTTGCAGCACCGACACCAGAACCCGAACCGGCTCCTGAAGCCGAACCAACTGTCGCACCAGAGGAAAAACCGGCCGCCATTGTCATTGTCAGTGATGACGACGCGCAAAAGGACTTCTTTGTCACCAGTCTCACCGCTGCTGAACCGGAAATTCTCCAATTCAAAACCGGAGACAACTTCAGTGAAGCACGCAAATTTTCAGTTCTCGGTGCATTTCTGATCATGAACAATGTTGATGAGCAAAGCTTTGCCCACATGATCAAGGTCCGTTCGGAAATTCCGGCACAGAAGCCACTCATCGTTGCCGGCCCTCAATGGACCCGTTCAGATGTTATCAAGGCGGTTCGCTACGGTGCAAATGACATTCTTCTGACGCCGGCAACGGAAGATGAGATCCGCGAAAAAGTCGAGACAAACCTGAAAACATCTTGCCAATAGCGGCCCAAACAGCGACAATAAACCCATGTTTTTTTTCTGTGCTAACCCGTTTCACATCTCTGGAAACAATCGTGCCCCACATTCTTCTGTTTGACAGTGACAACAACACGCGGACAGCCCTCAAAGAGGTCTTCCGTGGCGAGATTCCGGCACCGGTTCTAACGGCCGACACGTGTTCGCACGCCCTCGAACAGATTCGCAACAACAGTGTGACACTGGCATTTTGCCAACTCGGAAACCAGAGCGACGAGGCGCTGGAGTTACTACAACAGATCAGCGCCCTCAATCCGCAGATTGTGACCATCTTACTGGTTCCGGAAGAGACAACCATCGGCACCAAACGGATTCTTCAATCCGGTGCCCATTTTTTTCTGCACGCCCCAACGACGCCTCAAGAGATCATTCAGCTAACCCATCGGGCCTTACAACACGCCCTGTTGCTGCAACCTGCCGTTGAATCCGCCCCCAAACAGGACGACGGGTTCTCCGACATTATCGGTCAATCGTCGTCCATGCAGCACCTGTTTACAATGATCACCCGGCTCGCCGATGACGCTGACAGCACCATCCTCATCCAAGGGGAGAGCGGCACAGGTAAAGAGCTGGTTGCCAAAGCCGTTCACCTCAACAGCCCACGGCGACACGCCAACTTCGTGCCGCTCAACTGCGCGGCTATTCCAGATGAACTGCTGGAAAGTGAACTGTTCGGTTATGAAAAAGGAGCCTTCACCGGCGCTATAAACAATAAGAAAGGCCGCTTGCAGCATGCCGAAGGCGGCACCCTGTTTCTTGATGAAATCGGCGACATGAAGCCCTCACTGCAAGCGAAACTGTTACGCGTTATTCAGGAAAAAGAATTTGAACCCGTCGGCAGTGTCAAAAGCATCAAAGTCGACGTCCGTATTGTCGCGGCAACCCACCGCAATCTTGAGGACTCCGTGTCCAAAGGGACTTTCCGTGAAGACCTGTATTACCGGCTTAACGTCATCCCACTGCAGATTCCACCATTGCGCGACCGTAAAGACGATATCCCGCTGCTGCTCGAACACTTCACCCAGAAGTTCTGCACCAGCAAAAAACGCCACATCTTCACCTATTCCGACCAGGCACTAAGCTGCCTGCAGCGCTATCCGTGGCCCGGCAATGTCCGTGAATTGGAGAATCTGGTTCAGCGACTCTCCATTCTCCATATGGGAGAAAGTGTGGCGCCGAAAGATCTGCCGGAGAAATACCTCCATGAAGAGGTGGCCCCCAGCCTGTTGACACGCTTCAACGAACAGGGTGCCACAGACTTTAATTCACGCGTCAGTGAATTTGAAGATCGCCTGATTCTTCAAGCGCTGATGCAAACCGGCGGCAACAAAAAGGAAGCGGCGGAGCTGTTGAATCTCAAACGCACCACTCTGCTGGAAAAAATCAAAAAAAAGCAGCTGGATAAAGCTTTGAACAAACTGGAAAACCAGTCCGGGTTGTAAACAACACGATTGCGGTTGCAAATTGTGCCGCAATAAGCTATACACATGCGTCTATGCGCGATTAGCTCAGCTGGATAGAGCGCTGCCCTCCGGAGGCAGAGGTCATAGGTTCGAATCCTATATCGCGCGCCAAACTACATCAAAGGGTTAACCGAATACGGTTAACCCTTTTTTATTTATAACATTTATAGATCCAGATGCCTCATCGCACGAATGCGCTGATACAAACTCGGGTGGGAGTAATGAAAAAACACATAGGCAGGATGCGGGGTCAGATTGCTCAGATGATTAACCGACAGCTTCTTTAAGGCATTGATCAAACTTTCCGCGTCATGATACTGAACAGCAAAAGCATCGGCCTGGTACTCATTGTGGCGCGACCACATGTGCATCAGCAATCCCGTCACCAGTGAGATGGGACTGTACAGCAGGGCAAAGGCCACCAGGCCAACGTGAAAGACCGCCTGATCGACACCAAGGGCCTGACAGAACAGCGCATACTCCAGAAACAGCGACATCAGATAGAAGATCACTCCGGTCTGGGCGATGGACAGCACCATCCCCTGCAACGTATGTTTTTTCTGGTAATGCCCGATCTCATGAGCCAGCACCGCAACCACTTCCTCGGGTGACAGATCCCTGATCAGCGTGTCGAACAACACAATGCGCTTTTTCGCCCCCAAACCGGTAAAATAGGCATTGGCTTTGGTGGACCGTTTTGACCCGTCCAGAACGTAAATATCCTTCACCGGAAAATCGACCCGCGACGAAAAATCTTCAATGGCGGTTTTGAGTTCGCCCTCTTCCAGTTTGGTTTGCTTGTTAAACAGCGGAACAATCAGATTGGAGTAAAACAGGGTAAAAAACAGGCTGAAACCGGTCACGGTGATCCAGCTGTACAACCAGAACAGCGCCTTGGTCTGATAATAAAACCAGGCTATTCCCGCCAGGATCGCGCCACCGAGAATCACTGTCAACAACCAGGCCTTGAGTTTATCCGTGACAAATGTTTTGCCGTCCATGGTGTTGAACCCGAAACGCTGCTCAATACTAAAGGTCTGGTAAAGATCAAACGGCGTGGAGAGGAGATCCTGAGCCAGCCATAACACACCAAAAAAGAGCAGCGCCTGGATAATCCCGTTGCCGGACAGTTGCACAGCCAGGCCATGCAGCCAGGCAAAACCATCGATCGACAGAAAAACCACCACCAGAACCAGGCTGAAGGTTGATGTGATAAAATTAAAGCGGGTGGTCACCCGTTGGTAGTTTTGTTGCCGGCGATACTTTTCCGCATCATACAGGCCATGTAATTCAGCCGGAGGTGCATGCCCCATCCACCGGGCATTCAGAACATCGACAACACGTTCCACCACATAATCGGCAACCAGAACAACAAGAATGATCGTGAATAGGATCGAGGCCATGGTCATGGGTCAGCGGATGTCCCCGTAGCGGGAGATAAAACGGCTCAAGAAGGCGAACCAAAGACTTTACGGACCAGCGGATAAAACTTGCAGGCCACACAAAAACTAAATGCCGCCTCCAATGACGCAAAAAAGGTCAGACAGGCAGCAAAAAACACCGCAACACCTTCATACCCCGCCAAACGGCTTAACAGCATGATGACAACAAACACAAACGCCAGCTTTGCCGCAAACAGTTTGGGACCGGCATTCGTCATGCGGGGGCTGACCTTCCACTGCCGCAGCAAGGCATCGCTGGCCATATTAAACGGACTGAACATCGGATTTAAAAAACCACGAATCACAAGATCTGTTGCCAAAGGTAAAAGAATCCATTTCGCCGAGGTAAATAAAAACACCGCGAGACAGATGACAGTAAACAGCGCATTGATTTGACACGCCTTGCCATTAACTTGCCGAGTTGAAATGGGACACGCTTGTGCCATATGAAAACCCCTCATCAAAAACAATAAAAGCATACTATCTATAAACTGGTGGTTTATACTCCGAAGAAGCCTATTTGTCCAGAGCATTCTATCTGCCGATATAAGATATAGCATTTGACAATCCTTTGCCCGGCAGCATCTTTCATCACCAAAAAAAGGGTTAGCTGATCACCAGCTAACCCTTTCACGTCACACAGAAATCACAGCAGGAAAGCCCGATGGCTCTCTCTGGATGATTTTCAGCAGATTGTTAAAAGTACTTGGCGTTGATCAGCATATGAACGGCAATACTCGCCGCATAGCCCAAGGCAACGATCGGGGTGTAGACCAAGTGACGGCCAAAAGTGTAGATGCCGCGCGCGGTCCCCATCAGGCCGACGCCAGCCGCAGAACCGATTGACAGCAGACTTCCGCCGACACCAGCGGTCATTGTAACCAGCAGCCATTGGCCATGGGACATATGTGGTTCCATGGTCAAAACGGCAAACATGACCGGAATATTGTCGACAATTGCCGACAGAATACCGACAAGAACGTTGGCATTAAAAGCGCCCAGATCGTGATACATGAACTGGGATGCCGAGGCCAGGTAACCAAACTGGCCCAAGCCACCTACACACATGATAACGCCATAGAAAAACAGCAGTGTATCCCATTCAGCACGGGCAATTTTGCGGAAAAGATCAAACCCTTCGTGTTCCCCTTCCGATGAAACCACCGAAAGATCCAGAGCAGGGTCGACATTTTCAGCAAACTGTTCATGACGCTTGATGAAATAGGAGAAAAGTCCCAGATAACCAAGACCCAGCATCATCCCGGCAGCAGGCGGCAATTCAAGAAAATTGTGAAAAGAAACCGCGGTAACAATGGTCATCAGAAAAAGGAACATGATGCGCTTGGCACCAAATTTCATCACAACAGCCTCGTCGGCAGCCTCAGGTTTTTCCCTGCTGATCATGAAATTCATGATGAAGGCAGGCACCAGCCAGTTGACTAATGCCGGAAGGAACAGAGCAAAGAACTCGCCGAACTGGACAATCCCTTTTTGCCACACCATCAGGGTGGTGATATCGCCAAAAGGCGAGAAGGCACCACCGGCATTGGCACCAACAACCACATTAATACACGCCATCACGACAAAACGCTGATTGGAACCACCCACGGCCATAACCACGGCACCCATAAGCAGAGCGGTCGTCAGATTATCGGCAATCGGCGAGATAAAGAACGCCAGTAAACCGGTGATCCAAAAGACAACGCGCAGAGAAAATCCGCGCGACACCAACCAGGAACGCAAAGCCTGGAAGACATTACGCTCCTCCATGGCATTAATATAGGTCATGGCTACCAGCAAAAACAGGAACAACTCGCCATATTCAAGCAAATTGTGAGCAATCGCTTCATGGGCTGCATCGGGCTCTCCCAAGGCATTGAATGTAATCGCCACCAGCACCCAGATAATTCCTGCCGCCATCAGTACCGGCTTACTTTTGCGCAGATGCAGTTTTTCTTCCAAAATAACCAGCATGTAAGCCACAACAAACAGGATCAGGGCGATAATTCCCAAAGGCGTTGAGGTAAGGTTATGCACGGCACCTCCCCCTTCATTGGCCAAGGCCGGCAAAGCGATCAAACTAAACATCAGTGTCAAAAAACTCTTCATAAATCCCTCGTCAAATTCCTCGTCAAAAAAATATCAAGATTGCAGGCAGCAATCATCATCGGCTCTTCCAGCAGATCGAAAACAGGTCCATGGACACATGGTGCGCGTACGCTTTCAGAGAATTCAACTACGCAACAATCGGTCTGATGTGCAACGAAAGTTTGCCAGAGCAGTCGCAAGGATCTGCATAACAGGGCAAACTCCACCTGCAGTAATGCAAAACAAACACTCACAGACACGGCACAGCAGAACACACGACGGCATTCAAACCACATGTGGGCTTTTGCCGGACACATCACGATCAGTGTCGGCGAACGCCATTCTTTATCAGTACAACAAAGACGGTTTAACTAAGATGGGCTAAAAGCAACGGCGGTGGCCGCGGACAGGCGGGAACCCGCCAGTATTCGAGAAGTGAAATCTGATCAGAAAAAGACAGAACATCAAACCACACCGAAACAACAGGATGTGAGGTATCACAAGGCAACGCCGAGACAACAAAGAACTCTTTATTAAACTCGGTTTCCGCTTCGAACTGTTGCGGGGTATCAGCAACATGATCTCCAGGCTGATCGGGTGCGCTCAGCGTAGAAGGGACAGCAAAGTCACACAACCAACAGGTTGTCGCAGCCGGACCAATGGCAGAGACCATAAACAAAAAAAGCCAAAGACAAGCCAATCGGCCAAGGATCAATGAACTGGGCAATTTTTGCTGAGAACAGGAGGAAGCAGTCACTTTTTCTATCGCTCTTCAGGGTGGTACATCATGTCCCGGAGAGGGGCTGTGATGTATTCTAATATATGAACTCTGTGCTGTAATGAGAAACTTGTCAAGCCTTTTATTCGTGAATGGTCGCAAAAATAACCGTTTACGGTATTTGTGTTGCGCTTCATCCTGAACGATTATTGCCATTTCCTGCTGACCATATGCGCACCACTGACTCTCAGGAAAAGCCCACAACCACTTCTCGACAAGCACACACGCACACGACCAGTCAGAACAATTTTCTGACCCTATTTTATGGGGATGACAAGCCCCCCCTTTTTTGCTACCGTCTTCGCTGTTAACAAGCGGTTGAAAAACCGCCTATGGAGCCCATGAACGGACGACCAAAATCAAGCACTGGTTTTCAAGTGTTTGATTTTGCCGGCAAGACGGAAATCGCATTTTCGGATTGCGTCGTTGAAAAGCTTCCGGATGGGACCTTTTCATCATCCTGTTAATATAAAAAATAATCGACCTGTGGAAGACGGTGCAAATCCGTCGCGGACCCGCCACTGTGTTCGTCGCTGATACGCGACGTCAGTCAGATACACGATCGATTCATTTGTTCGTCCCCATCTTCGTGGAATAAAGATGGCAGAACTCAACGCGCGGATTAAATTCGGAATCCCCGTAACCCTTTTGTGGTTACGGGGATTTTTTTGCTTTGGACGGTTCTTTTGATCATGAAACAGCTCACCCTCATCCGCCATGCAGCCATCGCTGCCGAACTGGATGGGCACTATATCGGTCGCAGTGATGTTCCCCTGAGTGATCACGGTGTATTGCAGGCCAAACGCCTGGTGCATCAGCTGAATCGTCCCGGCGCACCCGCCATTGACGCCCTGTGGTGCAGCCCGTCCCAACGCGCCCGCCAAACTGCTGATCCTCTGATCCGCCAACGGGGCTGTCCGGTGACCATTGATGCTCGACTGCAGGAGGTCGATTTCGGTGAATGGGAAGGGCTGAACTTCGACCAGATTCGCCACAAGGACCCGCAACGCGTCAATCAATGGGCCGCGTTTGCCGATGACTTCTGCTTTCCCGCCGGTGAATCGCTGGAGCAATTTCGTCAGCGGGTCGATGAGATTGTTGACGCCATTCACGCCGAACCATCTTCCCACCTGGTCATCATCAGTCATGGTGGCGTCCTGCGCAGCTTGATCTGCCGCCTGCTGTGCTGGCCGTTGCAGGATTATTTAAAGTTCACCCTTGAACGGGGCAGCTACGCAACACTGCACATTGACGGCCCTCATGCCGTCCTCACCGGATTAAATAACCATGGCAGCTAATCACCTTCTCTACATCAGCGGCGGTGCGCGCAGCGGCAAGAGCCGTTACGCCGAACAACGCGCCCTGGCCCTGGCCGGTCCACGCAGCTACATTGCCACCTGTCCGATCATCGATGACGAAATGGCCACGCGCATCGACCGCCATCGCCAGCGTCGTGATGGGCAAGGTTGGCACACCATTGAAGAACCGCAGGATCTCACTGCGGCCCTGCAAACCACACGTGACAGCCGCGTCGTGCTGGTCGACTGCATCACCCTGTGGATCAACAACTTGCTTTATGCCGCTGAAACGGAGCTGAACACCGTTGATGAAGACGCTATTCAGGCCCTCACCCTCCAAATGATTGATGCTGCTCGCCAAGGAAAGCGCACGGTGATTTTCGTTTCCAACGAACTCGGCATGGGCATTGTCCCGGCGGAAACCCTGTCGCGTCACTACCGCGACCTTGTCGGTCGCTGCAATCAAACTCTGGCTGCGCATGCCGATGAAGCCGTTTTTATGGTTTCCGGCCTGCCGCTGACACTAAAATAGAAAGAACTGTTTATGACCCCGAACACGTTACTGACCCAAACGCTCACGGCCATCACCCCGGCCGACAGCACCATGCGTCAACAGGCCCGCGCCCGCCTCGACCAGCTGGCCATCCCCCACGGGGCCCTCGGCCAGTTGATGGACGTGGCTGAAGACCTCGCCGCCATCACCCGCACCATGACGCCATCCGTAAAACGCAAAGCCATTGCCGTCATGGCCGGTGACCACGGCATTGTCGCCGCTGGAGTCAGCAAATTTCCCCAGGCCGTCACCGTCGAGATGGTGCGCAACTTTCTCAACGGCAATGCCAGCATCAATGCCCTGGCTCGCCAGGTAGACGCCAGCCTCACCGTCGTCGACGCCGGAGTTGCCGGGGATTTGACCGAGCTGTACCAACACAACGCGCTGTGGAACCGCAAAGTCGCCCCAGGCACCGCAGATTTTTCCCAAGGACCCGCCATGAGCCGCGCCCAGGCTGTCCAGTGTCTTGAAGTCGGCATCGAAGTGGCCAACCATCTCGCGGACACCACCGACCTCTACGCCACCGGCGATATGGGCATCGGCAACACCAGCCCGTCCAGCGCCATCATCGCCTGCCTGTGCGGCTGTGACATCGCCACTGCCACCGGTCGCGGCACCGGTCTCGACGATGAAGCACTCAACAATAAAATTGCTGTGCTCGACAACGCTTTGGCCATCAACCAACCCAATGCCGACGATGGTCTCGATGTGTTGACTAAAGTCGGCGGCTTTGAGATCGGTGCCATTGCCGGGCTGATCCTCGGTGCCGCCGCCCTGCGCAAGCCGGTGGTGATCGACGGCATTATCTCCACCGCCGGAGCCCTGATCGCCGCCAGTTTATCCCCGGCCTGCCGCGACTACATGATCGCCGGACATTGTAGCGTCGAACCGGGCCATCGCATTGCCCTTAATCATCTCGACAAAGCTCCGCTTCTCGATCTGCGTCTGCGCCTCGGCGAAGGCACCGGCGCGGCACTGGCCATGAATCTGGTCGACGCCGCCGTGGCCGTACTGACCGAAATTGCCACCTTTGAAGAGGCGGCAATCTCTCAAGCCGACACAACGGTAATCACTCCACACTGTCAGGAAAGCACGACACCATGAAAACACAGGTTGAACAAGCCCTTGACAGCATTATTACCGAGCAGATGGCCACCGTTGCCCACGATGAAGACCTGAGCCCCGAATACATCCGCACCATGGTCGCCGAGGGCAAGATCGTCATCCCCAACAACAGCAACAGCACACCCAAACCGGTCGGCATCGGCAAAGGGCTGCGTACCAAGGTCAACGCGTCCATCGGCACCTCCTCCGACATCGTCAACTACCAGGCCGAGGTGCGCAAGGCGCGCATCGCCGAACAAGCCGGGGCCGATACCCTGATGGAACTGTCCGTCGGTGGCAACCTTGACCGAGTGCGTCGTGAAGTGCTGGCCGCCGTCAATCTGCCGGTGGGTAACGTGCCGTTGTATCAGGCGTTCTGCGATGCCACGCGCAAATACGGCAGCGCCGACAAACTTGACCCGGAGGAACTGTTCGACCTGATCGAGCAGCAGTGTGAAGACGGCCTGGCGTTCATGGCCATCCACTGCGGCATCAACCGCTACACCATTGAGCGGCTGCGCAAACAGCATTACCGCTACGGCGGTCTGGTCTCCAAGGGCGGCACCAGCATGGTGTCATGGATGGAACACAACAACCGGGAAAACCCTCTCTATGAGCAGTTTGACCGGGTGGTCGGCATCCTCAAGAAATACGACGTCTGCCTGTCCCTCGGCAACGGCCTGCGCGCCGGCGCCATCCACGACAGCCACGACCGTGCCCAGATGCAGGAGCTGATCATCAACTGCGAACTGGCCCAGCTCGGCCGCGAGATGGGCTGCCAGATGCTGGTGGAAGGCCCTGGCCACATGCCCCTCGACGAAGTGGAAGCCAATATCCTCATCCAGAAGCGGATGAGCAACGAAGCCCCTTACTACATGCTCGGCCCCATCCCCACCGACGTGGTGCCCGGTTTCGACCATATCAGCTCCGCCATCGGCGCGGCTCAATCCGCCCGCTACGGCGCCGACCTGATCTGCTACATCACCCCGGCCGAGCATCTGGCTTTGCCCAACGAGGACGACGTGCGCAGCGGTGTCGAAGCAGCTCGCGTCGCCACCTATATCGGCGACATGAACAAATATCCGGACAAAGGGCGGCAGCGTGACAAGGCGATGAGCAAGGCGCGTCGTGACCTGCAGTGGGACAAACAGTTCGAGCTGGCCCTGATGCCGGAGCAAGCCAGACAGGTGCGTGATTCTCGTCTTCCCGAAGAGGAGCACAGCTGCACCATGTGCGGAAATTTCTGTGCTGCCAACGGCAGCAAAGCCTTGTTCGCTGGGGATTTGCAAGGGGACAAATGTTAACGCATAAGGAAGAGGCTCCCGCTGGGTGCTGCTGAACGGGAGGGCTGGGATGCTCAATTACACGCGACGGCAGGACGGGCACCGTCCCACCCGTTTGATCGGGGCCACGGAAGAAATAGACTGAGGCATAAAACGGTTATCAACGTTTTACACCAGAGTTCATGAGGTGCAAGATTCGCCGACCTAAAGGGCGGCGAGCCGAATCGGTAAAGCATAACGGAAACAGACACAGTGTAGGTGAATCAAGGTTCAGGAGAAGTTCAGCCGGTTTTTGCATCCTTTTGAGCGGCCAGTCAAAAGGATGTCGCCTGCCGGGGCGAGTCCCGGCGACCTTGATCTTGCATTTGCCTGCTCTGTGGTCCGTATGATGGAACAGTTTACTCTGGCTGAGTTCATCCGTTCGCGCGGCTTGGTACGCACGTGACGCGGGCTTCCGCGCCCGCACGTCGGGCCACTTTTGCGTCGACAAAAGTGGCGCAAAATCGACTCCCGTCATTGCGCCCTGCGGGTGCCCTCTCTGCGTTCACTAACACCGCGATGTCGGCAAAACTCGCTGACGCTCAAACAGGTTGCCGACGACCATCGCGATGACCGTTCTCTTCGTTCGGCGCTGCTGAACGGGAGGACTGAGGTGCTAAATAACAAAAAGAAGAAGGGTGGGCACCGTCCCACCCGTTTGAGCGGTGCCACGGAAAAAATAGACTGAGGCGTAAGACGGTTATCAACGTTTTACGCCAGTGCTGATGAGTTGCACGATTCGCCGACCTAAAGGGCGGCGAGCCGAATCCGTAACGCACAACGGAAACAGACACAGTGCAGGTGGGTCCAGGTTCAGGAGAAGTTCAGCCGGTTTTTGCATCCTTTTGAGCGGCCAGTCAAAAGGATGTCGCCTGCCGGGGCGAATCCCGGCGACTTTGATCTTGGTTTTTCGTGGTTCGCACATTGGAACCATTTGCTCTGGCAGAGTACAACCGTTCTCGATATGGGTACGCACGTGACGCGGGCTTCCGCGCCCGCACGTCGGGCCACTTTTGCGTCGACAAAAGTGGCGCAAAATCGACTCCCAAGGGGTAGTCATCAATCAGAGTTCACGGAGTTGTTGCAGATCTTTTTTAACGTCAGCGGCGTTATCGGTTGTCGCCATAGAACCACTATGGCTCCGCCCTCTGCCTTGCTGACGCAAAAAATCTCATGCAACAGCTCACGTTCATCTGATTAATAACAACCCCAATGCGCCCTACGGGTTCCCTCTCGTCGCTAGCTTGGGTTCGGCGCTGCTGAACGGGAGGGCTGGGCTGCTAAATAACACGCTCCTGGAGGGTGGGCACCGCCCCACCCGTTTGATCGGGGCCACGGAAGAAATAGGGCGCGGCAGAAGTATGTTATCAACGTTTTACGTCAAAGATGATGACACGCACGATTCGCCGACCTAAAGGGCGGCGAGCTGAATCGGTGTAGCACATCGGAAACAGACTCAGTGCAGGTTGATCTAGGTTCAGGAGAAGTTCAGCCGGTTTTTGCATCCTTTTGAGCGGCAAGTCAAAAGGATGTCGCCTGCCGGGGCGAATCCCGGCGACTTTGACCTTTAGATTGCTTTTCCGTGGTTCGCACATTGGAACCATGTGCGCTGGCAGAGTGCAACCGTTCTCTTCGTTCGGCGCTGCTGAATGGGAGAGCTTGGGCGATAAATAACAGAAAGTTTATGTGCTGGGACAAAGCAAACAGTCCCACAGGAAACCACAACATGATGCAATCATTTTTTTCCGCCCTCAGCTTCCTCACCATCGTGCGTGTCCCGCACAGCTGGTGTGGCGACAAAACCGCGCTGTCGCGCAGCCTCGACTGGTATGCCGTGGTCGGCCTGCTCATCGGTGCGGTCATGGCGCTTCTCGATCACCTGTTGTGCGCCACGATGCCGGGGACCCTGCTGCCCAGCGCACTGCTGGTAGTGGCATTGATCGCCGTG
This sequence comes from uncultured Desulfuromonas sp., assembly GCF_963678835.1. NCBI lineage: Bacteria > Pseudomonadati > Thermodesulfobacteriota > Desulfuromonadia > Desulfuromonadales > Desulfuromonadaceae > Desulfuromonas > uncultured Desulfuromonas sp. The sequence goes on along the minus strand of NZ_OY787470.1, from coordinate 726,713 downwards.
AGCGGCGGACTACATATCGACGGCGTGGCCGACAGTGCCGACGCCTTTATGAGCTCACGCGACCGCGACACCATGCTCACCATCATGAAAGACAGCCGCGTCGGCGCCATGGGCGCTCTAACGCTGACCGGATTGCTGCTGATTAAATTTGCCGCCCTCGCCTCGCTGCCCAGCGAAACCCGCTGGCCGGTGATTCTGCTCACGCCTCTGGCCGGACGCGTCGCCCTGGTATTGCCGCTGGTCAGTCTGCCCTACGCCCGCCCCGGCGGACTGGCCACCCTGTCCCACCAGCAAGCCGAGCCACGTCACGCCTGGCTGGCCGCTTCGCTGCTGCTGGTAACCGCCCTGATGGTGCTGCAGGGACGCGGTTTGATCATCGCCTCCCTGGTTCTGCTGGCCACGCTGCTGTTCGGCCGTTACTGCCGCGGCAAGATCGGCGGTTTCACCGGCGACACCCTTGGCGCGACCTGCGAGTTGGCCGAACTGGTCACGCTGATTGCGGCGGTGCTGGTACTGCCCCATGGAGGGCTGTCGTAATGGCCAATCACCTCCCCCGCCACCAACACGGTGGCAACCTCAGCCAATTGCGGCAACGCAGCAGCACGGACACGCTGGTGGATTTTTCCGCCAACCTCAACCCGCTGGGGCCGCCGGAGTGGCTGCGCCCGCTGATCAGCGCCCACATCAGCGACCTGGTTCACTACCCCGATCCGCACTGTAGCGCGCTGACCCAGGCTGTGGCCGAGCGCTTTACCACGGCCCTGGACCAAGTTCTGATCGGCAACGGTGCCAGCGAACTGCTCCATCTGCTGATCCGCGGTCTGGCCAAAACGCGGTTGGTGGTGCCGGTGCCCAGCTATGCCGATTATGACGAAGTAGCACGCCTCCACGGCATGAATGTAGAGCCCCTTGCCTTGTCTGAAAACAACGACTTTGCACTGGAGCTGGAGGCTTTAGAAGCGTGTTTGGACAAAGACCGCGCCGCCGACACGCTGGTGATCTTCGGCCAGCCCAATAACCCCACCGGAAGCCAATTGGCCGAGGAAGAGCTGCGCGCCCTGATCCAGCGACATCCGCTAACGACGTTTCTCATCGACGAATCGTTCCTCGATCTCAGCGATGCGCCCGCCAGTCTCGGCCATGAGCGACCGGACAACGCCATCATCCTGCAGTCGCTGACCAAGACCTACGCCATCGCCGGATTGCGTCTCGGCATCGCCCTCGGCAATGCCGAGCTCATGGCGCGTTGTCGCCGTCTTCAACCGTTATGGAGTGTCAACACCCTGGCACAGGAGGTGGGCCAAGCCGCCTTGGCCGACGACGACTACCGCCAACGCAGTCGCGCCTTTGTCCGCGAGCAACGCCAAGCGTTGGCCGAGATGGTGGCACAACTGCCGGGCGTCAGCGTGTTCCCCGGTAACGCCAACTTTCTGCTCTGCCGCCTCGATCATCCGCAACTCGATGCCGTGCAACTGACGGAGCAAGCCCTGCACCAAGGGATCGCCCTACGCGCCTGCGACAATTTTGCCGGGCTCGACGCCCGCTACTTCCGCGTGGCCGTGCGCCCAGCCGCAGAGCAGCAACGGCTCGAACAGGTGCTCACCGGCCTGCTCGCCCCGCGCCGGGCCACGCCGCAACGGCGCAAGACTCCGGCCATCATGTTTCAGGGCACCGGTTCCAATGCCGGCAAGAGTGTCCTCACGGCTGCCCTGTGCCGCATCCTCTATCAGGACGGCTTTGATGTGGCACCGTTCAAAGCACAGAACATGTCGCTCAATTCCTTCGTCACTTGCGACGGCGGCGAGATGGGCCGCGCCCAGGTGATGCAGGCCCAGGCCTGTCGCCTCGACCCGGACGTGCGCATGAACCCGGTGCTGCTCAAGCCCAACAGCGACACCGGCTCGCAGATCATCGTCCTCGGCAAGGCAGTCGGCTCACTGCATTTCCGCGCCTATGCCGAACAAAAGCGCGACATTTTCGAACAGGTCAAACGCAGCTACGACAGCCTGGCCGCCGAGCATCAGGTGATGGTACTCGAAGGCGCGGGCAGCCCGGCCGAAATCAACCTCAAATCCGGTGACATCGTCAACATGAACATGGCCCGTTACGCCGACGCCCCAGTCCTGCTGGTGGGCGATATCGACCGCGGCGGCGTGTTTGCCTCGTTCGTCGGCACCATGGAACTGCTCAACGAAGCGGAGCGCCATCAGGTGGCCGGATTCGTCATCAACCGTTTTCGCGGTGATGCCACCCTGCTCGGCAGCGCCCTCGACGCCACCCTGCGCCATAGCGGCAAACCGGTGCTCGGTGTGGTCCCCTATCTCGATCGCCTCGGTCTGCCCGAAGAGGATTCGGTGTCGTTCAAGCAGGGCACGCTCCATACCTCAACGGATGCGATAACGGAAGACGGCCTCGACATCGCGATCATCGACCTGCCACATATCTCCAACTTTACCGACATCGATGCCCTGACCATTGAGCCGGATGTGCGGGTGCGCGTGGTGCGCCACGCCGACCAGTTGGGCCGCCCGGACGCGGTGATCCTGCCCGGCAGCAAGAATGTCGCTGCCGATCTGATCCATCTGCGCCATAGCGGCCTGGCGGATAGGCTTTTGCAACGGGCCGATGACGAGCGCTGCGAGATCGTCGGCATCTGCGGCGGCTTCCAGATGCTCGGCACCACCCTGCGCGATCCCCATGCCATCGAAGGCAGCAAAGAGCCTCTGGCGGGCCTCGGTCTGCTGCCCCTCGATACCTGCTTGGAGCCGGACAAGACCACGCTGCAAACCCGCTGCCAGCATCTCCCTTCAGGCCATGACCTGATCGGTTACGAGATCCACCACGGTCACACGACCGCTGACGGTCTGCAACCGCTGGCCTACAACGCCGCCGGGGAGCTGATCGGTGGGGCCATGCGCAACGGCCGGGTATGGGGCACTTATTTGCACGGTCTGTTCGATGCCGATCCGTTCCGCCGCTGGTTCATCGACCGCCTGCGCCAGCGACGCGGCTGGCCGTGCGATGGACGCATCCGTGCCTGTTACGATCTGGAACCGGCCTTTGACCGCCTCGCTGACACGGTGCGCGCCGCCCTCGACATGGACGCCCTGTATCGGAGGATCGGCCTGTGATGCCACTGTGGATTCATTTGCTAGCCGCCCTGGCCCTCGACGCTGTGTGTGGTGATCCCCGCTGGTTGCCCCATCCGGTGCAGGCCATCGGTCGCGCTGCCCTGGCCGTGGAAGCTCCGCTGCGCCGCCGGCTGGATGACGGCTTTCGCGCCGGGCTGGTCGCGGTCATGGTGATGGTCGGCGGCACCGCCCTGCTTAGCGCTGCTGTGGTGTATGGCGCGGCAGCCATCCACCCGCGCCTTGGCGACCTGATTTCCATCCTCGTCCTCTACACCACCCTGGCGACACGCAGCCTCAGCGATCATGCCCGCGCCGTGCAGCTCCCATTGCAACAGGGCGATCTGACCACGGCCCGCGCCCAACTGGCGCGCCTGGTGGGACGCGATACCGAACAGTTGAACGAGGCGGAAATCAGCCGTGCCACCGTCGAAAGTGTGGCGGAAAACACCGTGGACGGCGTCACCGCACCGCTGCTGTTCGCCGTGGTCGGCGGACCGGTAGCAGCCATGACCTACAAGGCCATCAACACCCTCGATTCCACCTTCGGCTACAAAACCGAGCGCTACCTCCATTTTGGTCGTGCTGCCGCGCGCCTCGATGATGCCGCCAATTTCATCCCGGCCCGGCTCACCGCTTTGCTGACCATTCCGGCGGCAGTGCTGGCCGGACGTGATGGCCACAACGCCTGGCGCATCCTGCTCCGTGACCGCCACAACCACCCCAGCCCCAACGGCGGTCAGATCGAGGCGGCCGTAGCCGGAGCGCTGCATGTGCGCCTCGGCGGCGAAAACCGTTATTTTGGCCAACCGTCATTTCGCCCTTATCTGGGCGACGCCGACCAAACCTTGACCGCGCAGCATATCGGTGCCGGGCTGCGTCTGATGTTCTGGACCACCGCTCTGATTGCCGTGGTCAGTTTAATCAGCCGCAGTGCTTTTATCGCCTTTTTTAACGGGAGTTTTACCCCATGACATCAACTCAAAACCCGACACCACCCACGCGACCGCTGATCTACGACCTCTATGACCAGCCGGTCAGCGGCGCGGAGATCGAACGCCGCTCGTTTGCCGCCATTGACGCCGAAGCGGATCGTAGCGGTTTTACGAACGCGCAGTGGCAGGTGGTACGCCGCCTGATTCACACCACCGCCGATTTCAGTCTCGCCGAGCACATCCGCTTCAGTGATGATGCGTTCAGCTCCTGCGCCGCGGCCCTGCTACGCGGGGCGACCATTTACGCCGACAGCAACATGATCCGCTCCGGCCTGTCCGTGGCGCGGCTGCAACAGATCCATCCCGGCTATCAGCGCGACAGCATCCTCTGTCACGTTGCCGACGCCGATGTCGCCGAGCAGGCCAAAGAGAGTGGCCTTCCACGCTCGCTGTTCGCCGTACGCAAAGCCGCTAACCAACTCGACGGCAGCATCATCCTCATCGGCAACGCGCCGGTGGCGCTGCTGGAGATCAACCGGCTGATCCTCGAACAGGGTCTGCGCCCGGCGCTGGTGATCGGTATGCCCGTGGGATTTGTGCATGTGTTGGAGAGCAAGGAGGAGTTGCAGACCACTGGCGTGCCCTACATTGTCATTGAGGGGCGGCGTGGTGGGAGTCCGTTGGCGGTGGCTTGTTTGCATGCGTTGTGTGGGTTAGTGGGGATTGATTAGGTCAGTTGCTTTAGCGGGGTTCATCGCGGTGACATTCACTGCGCTCGGTGCTGCTAAACGGAAGGGATTGGTTGCTAAATAACAGACAACCGAAGGGCGGGCACCGTCCCGCCCGTTAAATCGGTGCCACACCAGAGATAAAGAAAGACGAGAGATGATGAGTTGGACGATTCGCCGACCTAAAGGGCGGCGAGCCGAAACTGTGTAGCACATCGGAAACAGACTCAGTGTAGGTGGGTCCAGGTTCAGGAGAAGTTCAAGCCGGTTTTTGCATCCTTTTGAGCGGCAAGTCAAAAGGATGTCGCCTGCCGGGGCGAATCCCGGCGACTTTGATCTTGGTTTTTCGTGGTTCGCACATTGGAACCATTTGCTCTGGCAGAGTGTAACCATTCTCGATATAGGTACGCACGTGACGTGGGCTACCGCTCAAACAGGTTGCCGACGACCATCGCGATGACCGTTCTCTTCGTTCGGCGCTGCTGAACGGGAGGGCTGAGCTGCTAAATTACCCTCTGCTGCAGGGTGGGCACCGCCCCACCCGTTTGATCGGGGCCACGGAAGAAATAGAGCGCGGCAGAAGTATGTTATCAACGTTTTACGTCAAAGATGATGACACGCACGATTCGCCGACCTAAAGGGCGGCGAGCCGAATCCGTGTAGCACAACGGAAACAGACTCAGTGCAGGTGGGTCCAGGTTCAGGAGAAGTTCAGCCGGTTTTTGCATCCTTTTGAGCGGCAAGTCAAAAGGATGTCGCCTGCCGGGGCGAATCCCGGCGACTTTGATCTTGGTTTTTCGTGGTTCGCACATTGGAACCATTTGCTCTGGCAGAGTGTAACCATTCTCGATATAGGTACGCACGTGACGTGGGCTACCGCTCAAACAGGTTGCCGACGACCATCGCGATGACCGTTCTCTTCGTTCGGCGCTGCTGAACGGGAGGGCTGAGCTGCTAAATTACCCTCTGCTGCAGGGTGGGCACCGCCCCACCCGTTTGATCGGGGCCACGGAAGAAATAGAGCGCGGCAGAAGTATGTTATCAACGTTTTACGTCAAAGATGATGACACGCACGATTCGCCGACCTAAAGGGCGGCGAGCCGAATCCGTGTAGCACAACGGAAACAGACTCAGTGCAGGTGGGTCCAGGTTCAGGAGAAGTTCAGCCGGTTTTTGCATCCTTTTGAGCGGCAAGTCAAAAGGATGTCGCCTGCCGGGGCGAATCCCGGCGACCTTGATCTTAAGATTGTTTTTTCGTGGTTCGCACATTGGAACCACTTGCTCTGGCAGAGTGTAACCGTTCTCGATATGGGGACGCACGTGACGTGGGCTTCCGCGCCCACACGTCGGGCCACTTTTGCGTCGACAAAAGTGGCGCAAAATCGACTCTCGTCATTGCGCCCTGCGGGTGCCCTCTCTGCGTTCACTAACACCGCGATGTCGGCAAAACTCGCTGACGCTCAAACAGGTTGCCGACGACCATCGCGGTGACCGCTCTCTTCGTTCGGCGCTGCTGAACGGGAGGGCTTGAGTGCTAAATAACAGGAAGAAGAAGGGCGGCCAGTCAAAAGGATGTCGCCTGCCGGGGCGAGTCCCGGCGACCTTGACCCTGAAGTCAAAAAACAAAAGGAGAAACAAAATGCGCATCCAACTGCTCGTATTAACAATAGTTCTACTCATAGGAGGCACCATGTCCACCACATTCGCCAACACACCATCCAGCTCCACTGAACGCCCAGCCATCGTCCTAGTCGCCTTCGGCACCTCCGTCGACGAAGCCCGCAAAGTCTTCGACTTCATCGACACCCAGGCCCACCAGCGCTACCCCGACGACGACATCCAGTGGGCATTCACCTCACAGATCATCATCAACAAACTCAAACAACGTGGCATCATCACCCACACAGTCGCCGAAGTGGTCGCCGATCTGCGCGCACGCGGTGTCAACAAAATCGCCTTCCAGAGCCTGCACGTGGTGCCCGGCCAAGAGCACAACTCCATCCTCAAAGCCAACACCGACGGCCTGCAAGTGGCGTTCGGCGATGCCCTGATGACCAGCGATGCCGACATTGAAGCAACCATCGCCGCCCTGGCTCCAGAGATCAACGCCGACCAAGACACCGTCGTGGTCGCCCACGGTAACGACCACCATCCTGAATTCAACGTGCAACTGGAAAAATTCGCCGCCGCCATTGAAGCGCGCTATCCCAAGCTGACCGTGGCCAGTGTCGAGGGAACGCCTGGAATTTCCAGCCTGGAAACTGTCAAAGCCCGCCAGCCTGCGCAGGTGCACTTTGTGCCGCTGATGATCGTTGCCGGCGATCACATTATGAACGACGTGCTCGGCGACGAAGAGGACAGCTGGAAAAACATCATTCAGGCGCCGCAGACCAGCTGCAGCAAATCTCTGGGCTGGAATCCGGCCATCCTAGCGATCTACTTTGATCACCTCGACCGCGCCCTGGCCGAATTGACCGGAGCAACACATTAAGTGAGACAGCTTGTCCTGATCATCATCACCGCCGGACTGCTGACGTGCGCGGCCAACACGTTTGCAGCAACGCCGCCGCAGCACAGCGCGATCGTTGCCACAGCGACCACATCATCGGCCCAGGTCGAAAAGAGTCGCCGTGCAACACCGGAAGGTCAGACCGGAAAAACCCTGGCCGCCGAACGCAAGAAACGCCCCACATCGTCGGCCTACACCCGCTGGAAACGTCACCTGCCCTATTGGCCACGCAAAGGGGTGATGCTGGCCGAGCTGCTGGCCTACATCATCATCGGTGTGCTCATCGGTCAGGCTCTGGAGGTGTCGGGCTGCGTGCGCTGGCTGTCGGTGCTGACCCTGCCGCTCACCGGCCTCGGTCGCCTGTCGCGTGAGGCCGGACCGGCGTTTCTCATGGCGTTTCAGTCCGGGGCCGTGGCCAACAGCATGCTGGCGTCGCATCGCGACACCGGCCAGATCAGCAACCGCGAGTTGTACACGTCCATCTATGTGGTGTCGGCGCTGTCGTTGTTTGCCCATTTGCCCACCTTTATCGTGCCCATCGGTCTGGCGTTCGGCTGGGAAGCCACTGCCGCCCTGTTCGGCGTACGCGTGGTGGCCATTATCGCCCAGATCGTCGTGACCCTGCTGGTCAGCCGCCTGATCGTATTGCGTCTGGGTATCGGCGAGCAACACGAGGTGCGTGTCGTGGACGAGACGGACGCGTATCAGCCGCGCCACCGCAAACGAGGCACGTTCTGGGCGACGGTGTGGAAGCGTTCGCGCTTCACCCTGACCCGGTTGATCGTCTACCTGATCCCGACCTTTGTGGTGATGGCCGGGCTGGAATATTACGGCGCGTTCGCCTGGCTAGCGCAGGAAATGCCGGGGTTGTTCACCTTTGATTTTCTGCCGGTGCAGTCGCTGGTGGTGATTCCAGCGCAGGCGCTGAGCCTCTACAACGGCGCCATTGCCGCGGCCAACTTCATCGACTCGGGTGCCATCACAACCCAGCAGGCGGTAATCATCATCCTGTTCGGCTCCATGGTCACGGCACCGCTGCGCACACTGCGCCATGCTCTGCCGACCTACGTGGCAATTCTCGGGCCGCGGCCTGGTTTGATTATGGCGGTGAGTGCGCAGGTGTTGCGGATGGTGTTTTTGTTGGTGTGTACGTTGGGGTTGATGAGTTTTTGGAGTTAGTGGAGGTGAGGAAATTTATCGGACTGTTGCTCTGGCTGAAATCATCCGTTCCCGACGTTGGTACGCACGTGACGTGGGCTTCCGCGCCCACACGTCGGGCCCCTTTTGCGTCGACAAAAGGGACGCAAAATCGACTTCCGTCATTGCACCCTATCGGGTTCCCTCACTTCGTTCACTTACACCGCGATGTCGGCAAAACTCGCTGACGCTCAGACAGGTTGCCGACGTTCATCGCGGTGACATTCACTACGTTCGGTGCGGCTGAACGGAAGGGCTTGGTTGCTAAATAACACGCTACTGGAGGGTGGGCACCGCCCCACCCGTTTGGTCGGTGCCACGGAAGAAATAGATTGAGGCGCAAGCAAGTTATCAACGTTTTACGCCAAAGATGATGAGTTGCAAGATTCGCCGACCTAAAGGGCGGCGAGCCGAATCGGTGAAGCAAAACGGAAACAGACTCAGTGTAGGTGGGTCCAGGTTCAGGAGAAGTTCAAGCCGGTTTTTGCATCCTTTTGAGCGGCCAGTCAAAAGGATGTCGCCTGCCGGGGCGAATCCCGGCGATTTTGATCTTGGTTTTTCGTGGTTCGCATTTTGGAACCATTTGCGCTGGCAGAGAGCAACCGTTCTCGATATGGGTACGCACGTGACGTGGGCTTCCGCGCCCACACGTCGGGCCACTTTTGCGTCGACAAAAGTGGCGCAAAATCGACTCCCAAGGGGTAGTCATCAATCAGAGTTCACGGAGTTGTTGCAGATCTTTTTTAACGTCAGCGGCGTTATCGGTTGTCGCCATAGAACCACTATGGCTCCGCCCTCTGCCTTGCTGACGCAAAAAATCTCATGCAACAGCTCACGTTCATCTGATTAATAACAACCCCAATGCGCCCTACGGGTTCCCTCTCGTCGCTAGCTTGGGTTCGGCACTGCTGAACGGGAGGACTGAGGTGCTAAATAACACACGGTCGTAGGGTGGGCACCGGCCACCCGTTAGATCGGTGCCACGGAAAAAAGAGTGAGAGACGGACGATTATTATCAACGTTTTACGGCAAAGATGATGAAGCGCATGATTCGCCGACCTAAAGGGCGGCGAGCCGAATCGGTGAAGCAAAATGGAAACAGACGCAGTGCAGGTGGGGCCAGGTCCAGGAGAAGTTCAAGCCGGTTTTTGCATCCTTTTGAGCGGCCAGTCAAAAGGATGTCGCCTGCCGGGGCGAATCCCGGCGACCTTGACTTTGGTCTTGATTTTCCGTGGTTCGCACATTGGAACCATTTGCTCTGGCAGAGAGCAACCGTTCGCATAGTTGGTACGCACGTGACGCGGGCTTCCGCGCCCGCACGTCGGGCCACTTTTGCGTCGACAAAAAGGGAGCAAAATCGACTCCCAAGGGGTAGTCATCAATCAGAGTTCACGGAGTTGTTGCAGATCTTTTTTAACGTCAGCGGCGTTATCGGTTGTCGCCATAGAACCACTATGGCTCCGCCCTCTGCCTTGCTGACGCAAAAAATCTCATGCAACAGCTCACGTTCATCTGATTAATAACAACCCCAATGCGCCCTACGGGTTCCCTCTCTTCGCGAGCTTGGGTTCGGCGCTGCTGAACGGGAGGGCTGGGCTGCTAAATGACACTCTGCTGCAGGGTGGGCACCGCCCCACCCGTTTGATCGGGGCCACGGAAGAAATAGAGCGCGGCAGAAGTATGTTATCAACGTTTTACGTCAAAGATGATGACACGCACGATTCGCCGACCTAAAGGGCGGCGAGCCGAATCGGTGTAGCACATCGGAAACAGACTCAGTGCAGGTTGATCTAGGTTCAGGAGAAGTTCAGCCGGTTTTTGCATCCTTTTGAGCGGCCAGTCAAAAGGATGTCGCCTGCCGGGGCGAGTCCCGGCGACCTTGCTTTTTATGGTTCGCATTTTGGAACCATTTGCGCTGGCAAAGAGCTTAAGTCCTAAATAACAACTAGTTGTAATCATAAAGGAAAACGCATGACAGAGTTCACCGCAACAAACCCACAACCCGGCCACTTCTACGCCGTCGGCATCGGCCCCGGCTCCCCAGACCTGCTCACCCTGCGCGCCGCACGCCTGGTCGAACAATGCGATGTCATCCTGTCGCCCCAGGCCAGAACCGCCACCAAAAGCCTCGCTCTCGAAGCCGTGCGCCCGTTCCTCAGCAATCAGGAGATCATCGTTCTCAACTACCCCATGGAGCGCAACGACCAGAGAACCCGCCAGCGCTGGCAACAGCTGGCCGACGACGTGGTGCAACGCTGCGCAAAAGGGCAATCCGTGGTCCAGGTGACCCTCGGCGATCCGTTGATCTTTGCCACCAGCTCCTACCTGTTGCAGGCCCTGGCCAACCACATGCCCGCCGACCTCCTGCACGTGGTACCGGGCATCAGCGCCTTTCAGACATCGGCCAGTCGCTTTGGCGAAGTGCTGACCCTGCAGGAGGACCGCCTGACCCTGATGTCCGCCACCAACCTTGACGCCGTGGCCCAAGCCCTCGACCACTGCGAAACCCTGGTGCTCTACAAAGCGGGCGGCTGCATCGAAGCGCTGATGGATCTGCTGCGCCAACGTAACCTGCTCAGCCAGGCACGACTGGTGAGCTGCGGTGAACAGGGCGACCACGAACTGCTGGTTGACGACCTCAGCCAATGGACCATGACGCCGTTGAGCTACATGACCACCCTGATCGTCAAAATCGGCCAACGCGGCTGGCAGGAGAACGCCGGGTCATGAGCGCCGAGCTGAAGGGTGGCATCACCACCGGCAGTTGCGCGGCTCTGGCCGCTAAGGCCGCAGCCTTGTTGCTGTTTCGCCATGAGCGGGTAGAACAGGTGGAAATCGCGTTGCCCGACGGCAGTCGTCTGATGTGGCCCGTGGCGTCGCTGGAGCAAAGCAACGACACCGCCGAAGCCAGCATCATCAAGGATGCCGGTGACGATCCCGATGTCACCCACGGCGCACGGATTCGCGTACGCCTGACGCCGAGCCGTGGCACGGAGGTCATCTTCCGCGCCGGCCCCGGCGTCGGCACCGTCACCCTGCCCGGTCTGGCTCTTGGTGTCGGTGAAGCCGCCATCAACCCGGTGCCGCGCACCATGATCACCGCAGCCATTCGCGAGGTCACTGATCACGGTGTCACGGTCACCGTCGCCGTGGACGGCGGCGAAGAGCTGGCGGCAAAAACCTTCAATCCAAAACTCGGCATTGAAGGTGGCATCTCCATCATCGGCACCAGCGGCCGGGTACGCCCGTTCAGCGCTCCGGCCCTGCAGCAGTCGCTCAAGTGCGCCCTCGACATTTGCGTTGCCAGCGGCACCACCGCCCCGGTGTTTGTACCCGGCAACATGGGGCGCAACGCTGCCCTGCGTGCGTTCCATCTCAAGGCACAACAGGTGGTGGAGGTGAGTAACGAGTGGGGCTACATGCTCGAACAGGCGCAAGCGCACCCATTTGCAGCGCTGCTGATGCTCGGGCACCCCGGCAAGCTGGCCAAGCTGGCCATGGGTCAGTGGAACACCCACTCCGGCCAATCCGACAGTGCCGTACCCTTTGTCGCTGATCTGGCCCATCAGGTGGTACATCACTCCTTGGCTGACACCACCACCGTTGAAGGAGTCTTCATGGAACAACTGACCGCCCCGCAGCGTCGCCGGGTCGCGGATCGCCTCGCCGAAGCGATTCAACGCAAGACCGCCGAGACATTCCCCGCCTCCTGGCTGCCACAGGTGGTGTTGATCAACCTCAAAGGCGATATTCTCGGCAGCGCCGGAGACTTGCAGCCTTGGCTGCGCCATCTTGAGGAGGAGAGCCTATGACACCGCCTATTATCATCGCCGGTTGCGGCCCCGGCCATGCCGACTATCTGACTACGGCGGTTCGCAACGCCGTGACTGATGCCGACGTACTGATCGGAGCACGCCATCTGCTGGAGCTGTTCCCAGAGGTCAAAGCCACGCGGCTGACCGTTGGGGCCGATATCCCGGCTGTGCTCGTGGAGATGGAAAAACACCGCGACCAACAGATGGTGGTGCTGGTGTCCGGCGACAGCGGCCTGTTCAGCTTGGCGCGCCGCGTTCAGCAGCATTTCGGCCGCGAGCAGTGCCAAGTGATCCCCGGCATCAGCTCGGTGCAGGTGGCCTGCGCCCGGTTGGGCATCGACTGGAACGATCTGCGCATCGTCAGCGCCCATGGCCGCGCGCCCGAAACCACCGTTGACGAGCTGCGTCACTGGCACAAAATCGCCATCCTCGCCGGTACTCGGGCTGCCACCGAGTGGGCCGCTGATCTGCTGGATCAGTTGGGCACAGACTACCGGGCCGTGGTGTGCGAAAACCTCACCCTGGCCGAAGAGAAAATTCAACAATGTGATGCCACGGCATTGCGTGAGGCCAGCTTGGCGTCGCGCACCATCATTATTCTGCTGCATCAGGAGGTGACGCTATGACCCAGCCGCAACAGGGAACGTTTTACGGCGTCGGTGTCGGCCCCGGTGACCCGGAACTGCTCACCCTCAAAGCGGTGCGCGTGCTGAACCGGTGCGACGCCATCTACGTGCCGACCTCGCGCCTCAGTCGTCAAACCTATGTCGCCGACATTGCCGCCACCCATGCGGCGGCGGATTGCGCCATCGTGCCGGTGACCTTTTCCCTGGCCGATCACGCCGCCACACGCCAGCAGCACTGGCATGAGACAGCGCTGGAGATCGCCGGTCGCTTGCAGGCCGGGCAGGATGTGGCCCTGGTTACGCTGGGTGATGCGCTGCTCTACTCGACCTACATCTACCTGCTGCGCGCCTTGTATGCGGTGTTCCCGCAGGCTCAGGTTGAAACGGTGCCGGGCATCAGCGCCGTCAGCGCGATTGCCGCGCTCACTTGCTGCCCTCTCGGTGAAGGGGAGCAGCCGCTGACCATTATTCCGGCGGCCAATGATCTGGAAAAGCTGCGCGCGTTGATCACTTCGGGCAGCGGTGTGGCCATCATGAAAATTGGTCGTCGTCTGGCGCAATTGATTGAGCTGCTCGATCAGTGTGAGGCTCTGGAGCGCAGCGTGTTCGTTGCTCGTGCCGGGCTACCTGAGCAGCGGGTGGAACTGGATCTGAACCAATTGCGCGATGCGCCTGAAGATACGGGGCATCTGTCGGTGATTTTGGTTGCGCCCAAATGTGAAGAGTAGAGTTATTTTGCACCAAAGTCCTCCCGTTCAGCAGCACCGAACGCAGTGAACGGTCACCGCGATGATCGTCGGCAAATGTTTGAGGACTGTGGCACACAGGCCGAGTTCTTGCCGACATCGCGGTGTTAGTGAACGTAGAGAGGGAACCCGGAGGGTGCAATGGTCGGGAGTCGTTTTTGTGCAACTTTTGACGACGCAAAAGTTGCCCGACGTGCGGGCGCGGAAGCCCGCGTCATGTGGGCACCAGCAATGAGAACAGATGAGGTTCGCCGGAGCGATCAGTTTCGTGATGCGGACCACAGAGGAATCAAGAGCAAAACCAGGGTCAAGGTCGCCGGGTTTCGCCCCGGCAGGCGACATCCTTTTGACTTGCCGCTCAAAAGGATGCAAAAACCGGCTGAACTTCTCCTGACCCTGGATCAACCTATACTGTGTCGGTTTCCGTGATGCTTCACAGACTCGGCTCGCCGCCCTTTAGGTCGGCGAATCGTGCGAGTTGGAAACTCTGGCGTAAAACGTTGATAACAGGCTTACGCCGCACTCTATTTTTTTCGTGGCACCGGCAAAACGGGTGGGACGGTGCCCACCCTACGGCAGAAGGTTATTGTGCTTCCCAGCCCTCCTGTTCAGTAGCGCCGAACGAAGAGAACGGTCACCGCGATGATTGTCGGCAACATGTTTGAGCGTCAGCGAGTTTTGCCGACATCGCGATGTTAGTGAACGCAGAGAGGGAACCCGTAGGACGCAATGACGGGAGTCGATTTTGCGCCACTTTTGTCGACGCAAAAGTGGCCCGACGTGCGGGCGCGGAAGCCCGCGTCACGTGCGTACCAGAAATGTAAACGGATGAAGTTCGCCAAAAAAAACATGATTCATCAATATGTAAAAACCCGAAGTAAAAATATTTTATTCGTAAATTGAGTTCAACACCATAGTTCACTGCGTGATTTAGCGAAGCTTGCAGGCTGTTTATACCCCGTAGATTACGGCGGGATAGTTCATCATTTTTGTTACACGCCATCTTAAAAACAGGAGTTTTATACATATAGACTGACATCTACTTCACATTGTCTCAGCAAGCCTCTTACCATATGATTTTAGAAAATCATTATTTTTTAAGGAGAATACAATGCAAAAAAAGCAAAAACCTGAGGCGATGTGTACCTTTTGCAAAAAACCATTTGGTGGAATTGATTACATCAATCACCGTTGTGGTAAATGCGAAAAAGGGAGCATCAGAAGTATGCTAAGGCCAGATGATTGGACAGAGTGTAACAGTTGTGGAGGAACTGGAACGTCCAACAAAAAAAAGTGTCTTACCTGTGACGGATGGGGCTGGCTTAATATCAGGAATAAAAAAATTTCTGGAGACAAGGTTTAGCTAGAGGGAAAAGTCAGCAAAACCGGGACTCTCCCCGCACGGGGGCTGTCCCAGGCTTTTGCGGTGCAAACCGCCACCGTTCCATGGCCCGTAAACATCTGGGACAGCCCCAGATGAGGCTTGGGACGGTCCCGAGTTTACTACGAAATTGCGATAAAAAAGGAGAAACCCATGAAAGTCATCTTCGTCGGCGCCGGTCCCGGCGACCCGGACCTGCTCACCGTCAAGGCCCAGCGCCTGCTGCGCCAGTGCCGCATCTGCGTTTATGCCGGATCCCTGGTCAGCCCGGACGTGGTCGGCCTGGTCCCCAAGGACGCCGCGCTGCACGACTCCGCCTCCATGACTCTGGAACAAATCGAGGCGGTGTTCGTCAGCGGTCAGCAACAGGACATCGACGTCATTCGCCTGCACACCGGCGACCCGGCCATTTACGGTGCTATCCGTGAACAAATGAACGTCCTCGACCGCCTCGGTATCGACTACGAGGTGGTACCCGGCGTCAGCTCCTTTCAGGCTGCGGCGGCCGCGCTCAAGACTGAACTCACCGCGCCGGAGATCGCCCAAACCATCATCCTCAGCCGCACCTCGGGGCGCACGCCCATGCCCGCCAAGCAGGAGCTGGCCGAGCTGGCACGCACCGAATCGACCCTGTGCCTGTTTTTGTCGGTGCACAAGCTGGCCACGGTGGCGGATGAGCTGATCCCCTATTACGGCGCGGACTGCCCTATCGGCGTGATCTTTCGCGCCAGTTGGCCGGATGAAATGATCGTCGAGGGCACCTTGACGGATATCGCGCCCAAGGTGACGGAGGCGGGCATCACCAAGACGGCCATGATCATTGTCGGCCCGGCCTTATCTCGTAATATTCCGGTGTCGAAACTGTATCACCGTCACTTCAGCCACGGCTATCGAAGCGCCGATGGCAGTGCTGAAGCCAGCGACGGAGCCGAGTCATGACCACGGCCGTGATCACCTTTTCACCGCAAGGTCTCAAGGTGATGCAGCGCATTGCCGCCCACATGGCCGTGGATCAATATCTGCATCAGGCCATTGCCGCCCCGCCCGGCGTGATACCGTTTGAGCGGGTTGTCGCCCTGACCGGTGAGATTTTCAGCCGCTACGACGGCCTGGTGTATGTGGCGCCGTGCGGCGTGGTGGTGCGCGCTATTGCCCCGCTGGTCGACAGCAAGCTGCGCGATCCGGCCGTGGTGTGCCTTGATGTCGGCGCGCGCCATGCCATGAGCGTGCTCAGCGGCCATGAGGGCGGTGCCAATGATCTGGCCATTGCCGTGTCGAATGTCACCGGCGCGGAACCGGTGATCTCCACCACCACCGAGGCGGTCAAGGATCTCATCGTCGGCATCGGTTGCCGCAAGGGCAAAAGCGCCGCAGATATTATCAATGCCGTCACCACGGCCCTGGCCGGACTGGACCTGCCGCTGGAGCGGGTGCGCTTTCTCGCCACAGCCGATGTCAAGGCCGAGGAGGTCGGGCTGCTGGGGACGGCAGCGCAACTCAACATCCCGCTTCGGGTGATCGACTCCGACCTGATCCGCCACAGCACGCGGCCGTTCGGCCATTCGGAGTTTGTCGCCAGTCACGTACAACTGCCCGCGGTGAGTGAACCCGCGGCCCTACTCGCAGGACGGAGGACGTCATTACTACTTCAGAAAACAGCCTTCAACGGCATCACCATCGCCATTGCCCGGGAAAACTGTCCCTCGTTGGCTTAGGCCCCGGCAGCATCGCCGACCGCACCGCCCGCGCCACCGAGGCCATTTGCGCCAGCGAGGTGATCGTTGGCTACGGCCCCTACGTGGGCAGCATTGCCGACCTGATCACGGATCAGCAGGTGATCACCTCAGGGATGATGAAAGAGTCCGAGCGCTGCCGCGCCGCCCTCGATGCAGCCCGCTCAGGCAAACGGGTGGCGCTGATTTCATCGGGCGATGCCGGGATGTACGGCATGGCCGGGCTGGCCATGGAGATGGCGGCGGCCGATGGCGACCACATTGCCATGGAAGTGATTCCCGGTGTGACCGCAGCCAACTCGGCAGCAGCCCTGCTCGGCGCACCGCTGATGCTCGACAGCGCCACCATCAGCCTCAGTGATCTGCTGGTGCCGTGGGAGATGATCGTCACCCGCCTCGAAGCTGTGGCCGCCGCCGATCTGGTGGTGTCGCTGTACAACCCGCGCAGCAAAAAGCGGGTGATGCAGCTCGAAGAGGCGACGCGCATTTTCCGCGCCCAGCGTCCCGGCACCACACCGGTCGGCATTGCCACAGCCGTGGGCAGCGCCGATCAGCAGGTGGTGCTCACCGACCTCGACCATCTGCTGGAACAGGAGGTGGGCATGCGCTCGGTGGTGATCATCGGCAATTCCACCACCTGCGTATTGGATGGCCGCATGGTGACGCCGCGCGGCTACTATGGGGAACAAAAACAGGAACAAAATCGGGACTGAAAAAAAGGCGATATGATTGTCATTCCGGCATGGTTTAGGCCGGAATCCAGAATCTTTTAAAATCACTGGTTCCCTGCCTTCGCAGGGATGACGTTCGCTAAAACTATCCCCTCTCCCATTGGGAGAGGGTGGCGCGAAGCGACGGGTGAGGGGCGCGGAAGCAATCAAGTCCAAAGGCCCCCTCATCCGCCCCGTTAGGGCACCTTCTCCCTTGGGGAGAAGGAAAACAGGAGCACCATCTGAAAGCGATAACGGATGAATGACGCACCCCACATACTGCTACTCGGCGGCACCAGTGAAACCGCACCTTTGGCCGTCAAACTGGCCACGGTAGGCTATCAGGTGTTGGTCTCGACGGCCACGGATGCGGCTCTCGCTGTCGGTGATCATCCGGCCATCCACCGCCGCTGTGGCCGTTTGGACCGCGACCAGCTTGCTGCGTTGATCGACCAAGAGCGGATGATGGCGGTGATCGACGCCACCCATCCCTATGCCCGCGACGTGCATCAGGCGGCACGGGACGCGGCCGCGCACAGCCAGCGCCCCTACCTGCGCTATCAGCGCCGGGCGTTGGTGGAGGCGTCCGGCGACGTGGTGACGGCCCGCGATCATGACGAAGCGGCACAGCTGGCCTGCGCCGACGGGCGGCCGGTGCTACTCACCACCGGCTCGCGTCATCTCGCCCCCTATGTGGCGGCGGCCCAGCGCAACGGCATCGCACTCTATGCTCGCATGCTCAATCATCCCGAAGCCGTGGCCGCCTGTGAGCAATCTGGGTTAGCCGAGCAGGGGCGCATCTTCGGGCGCGGCCCGTTCAGCCTCGAACAGAACCGTGCCCTGATCCGCCATTACCACATCGGCGTACTGGTCACCAAGGACAGCGGCCGTGCCGGTGGCGTGGCGGAAAAGCTCGAAGCCGCCCGCCAGGAACAGTGCCGGGTGATCGTGGTGCAACGGCCCGACGAAACAACGGATAATACATTTGACGACATGGACCGGCTGATCGCGGCACTCCAGCAGTGCTGCCCGACTCTAAGATGCAGGCATATTTAAAATTGTGCCTTGTAGGAGCGGCTTCAGCCGCGAATTTCCATCGAGAAATGAATCAATGGCCTAAACAATTCGCGAATAAATTCGCTCCTACAGGTGGTTACAGTGATGCAAAACGGAGAGGATTAGAGGACTAACCAAAATGGCGCTAGTTTAAGGGAAAAAGCAGCAAAAACGGGACTGTCCCCGCACGGGGCTGTCCCAGGCTTTTGCGGTGCAAACCGCCATCGTTCCATGGCCCGTAAACATCTTGGACAGCCCCAGGTAGTGCTTGGGACAGTCCCGAGTTTAGGACGAACCCTGAATCGGTAAACGGTTCGGTGGATACAGATATAGGAGAATTGAAGTGAATAAAACAACGCGGGTTTATCTGGTGGGTGCCGGTCCCGGCGACAGCGGCCTGATCACGGTCAAAGGCAAACGCTGCCTGCAACGCGCCGATGTGGTGCTCTACGACCGGCTGTGCAATCCGGCCCTGTTGGGCGATGTGTCCCCGGCAGCGGAACAGATTTACGTCGGCAAGAACATGGGTCATCACGCCCTGCCTCAAGAGCAGATCAATGCGCTTCTGGTGGAGAAAGCGCGTGAGGGCAAGGTGGTGGTGCGCCTCAAGGGCGGCGATCCGTTTGTGTTTGGCCGTGGTGGCGAGGAGATCGACACCCTGGCCGAGGCGGGCATCCCGTTTGAAGTGGTGCCGGGCGTCACCGCCGGATTCGCCGCCGGAGCCTACGCGGGTATCCCCCTCACCCACCGCGACTTCACCACCAGCGTCACCCTGGTCACCGGCCACGTCAACACGCGCAAAAACGCCCAGCGCGATATCGACTGGCCCGCCCTCGGTCGCGGTCACGGCACCCTGGTGTTTTACATGGGCCTGACCAACATCGCCACCATCTGCGACGAGCTGATCTGCCATGGCCGCGCCGCCGACACGCCGGTGGCCGTGGTCAGCCATGCCTCCACCCCGCAGCAACGCACCCTCATCACCACCCTGGCCGATGCACCGCAACAGGTCGCCCAACAGGGGATCACCAGCCCGGCGGTGATCCTGGTTGGCGATGTGGTAACACTGCATAAGCGGTTGGACTGGTTCCAGCGCAGCCTGACGGCGGAAGAAACACCAGCGCAGCCACAACCTAAAGCGTCGGACACCACGCCGCAGGATGACAGCGCGCGCACCAACATCCTCATCTTCACCGGCAACGGCAAGGGCAAGTCCACCGCCGCGTTCGGCATGGCGTTGCGCGCCGTCGGCCACGGCCAGCAGGTGCGCATCCTCCAGTTTATGAAGAACGATCCCGATGTCGGCGAACTGGCCGCGCTGGAGCGCCTCGGCGTACCCGTCGAGCAATGCGGCTTCGGCTTTGTGCCCAAACCGGATCATCCTCTGTATGCCGCACACTGTGACGCCGCCGAGCACGGGCTGGCTCGCGCCGAAGCCGCCATCTTCAGCGGCAACCACGATCTGATCATCCTCGACGAACTGTGCGGCACCGTGGCGCGGGGCCTGCTCGACGAACACAAGGTGGTCGATCTGCTGCAGCGCGCCCCGGCTCCGCTGACCCTGGTGCTCACCGGCCGTCACGCCGTGCCTGCCCTCATCGATCTGGCCGATACGGTCAGCGAAATTCAGCCCGTCAAGCACGCCTTTGAGCAGGGCATTCCGGCACGCAAGGGAGTAGAGTTTTGAGCAACTGTCCACGACTGGTGATCGCCGGCAGCCACAGCGGCGTCGGCAAATCGTCCCTGACCCTGGCGCTGGTGGCAGCCTTGCGCCAACGCGGCCTTACCGTGCAGACCTTCAAAGTCGGGCCGGACTACCTCGACCCCGGCCACCTCAGCCGGGTGTCGGGCCGCCCGTGCTACAATCTCGACGGCTGGATGTGCGGCCGCGACTACGTCACCCGCCTGTTTGCCGAACGCAGCGCCGCTGCCGACATCGCCATTATCGAAGGGGTGATGGGCCTCTACGACGGCAGCAGCCCGACCAGTCTCGACGGCAGCACCGCCCAGATCGCCGACTGGCTCCAGGCTCCCGTGGCCCTGGTGGTCAACAGCCACGGCATGGCCCGCAGCCTCGCCGCCCTGGTGCACGGCTACGCCAGCTTTGAGCCAACCATCACCCTGGCCGGAGTGATCGCCAACTTCTGCGGCTCCGACTCCCATGCCACCCTGCTCACCCAGGCATTGCAGGCCGCCAACTTGCCACCGCTACTCGGTGCCGTACCTCGCAACGCCCTACCCGCCCTGCCCAGCCGCCACCTCGGTCTGGTCTCTGCCACGGAAACTCAATGGGATGCGGACCTCATCCAGCAACTTGCCACAGCCGCTGAACAGCACCTCAACCTCGACCACCTGCTGCAACAGGCACGAAATGCGCCATCACTGCCGCCAATACCGCCAGCGCCCCCGGTCAAAGTCGTTGCAGACGGGACCGTGCGTCTGGCCATTGCTCGCGATGCCGCCTTTCAGTTTTACTATCAGGATCTGTTCGACGCCTTGGAACAACGCGGCGTGGAGTTGGTGTTTTTCTCGCCGTTGGAAGACAAGGAACTGCCCGCAAACTGCAACGGCCTGTATCTCGGCGGCGGCTACCCGGAAGAACACGCTGAGCAACTGTCGAGTAATCACGCCATGCTCAACAGCATCCGGAACTTCTGCAACAGCGGACGCCCCGTTTATGCCGAATGTGGTGGGTTGATGTATCTCAGTCAGGGATTGCAGAAAGAAGAAAAAAACTGGCCGTTTGTCGGTATTCTGCCAAGCTGGACCCGAATGCGCTCACGTCGCAAGCGTCTTGGGTATATGGAAGTGACTTTGCAGCGACCTATATTGTTTGGTGATGTTGGCACACGCCTTCGTGGACATGAATTTCACTATTCGGAATTGTATGATAATCCGTTGGTCAATACGGAGTGGGAGGCAGCTTATCAGACACGCACGAATCGTGATGGATCTTTGCGTGATGAAGGGTATCGTTGGGGGCAAGTTTTAGCGAGCTATGTTCATTTGCACCTAGCCTCATCGCCCAAAGCACTGGACAAATTTGTCTCGGTGCTGCAAAAAACAGAGCCGAGTTCAGTACATGAAAAGCAAAGATGAGTATACTGTCACGAATAGCGCTAGCTTAAGCAATTCTGTAGTAAACTCGGGACTGTCCCAAGCCCTACCTGGGGCTGTCCCAGATGTTTACGGGCCATGGAACGGTGGTGGTTTGCACCGCAAAAGCCTGGGACAGCCCCCGTGCGGGGACAGCCCCGGTTTTGCTGCTCTTTCCCTTAAACCAGCGCCATTCTATATTGTCCCTAGAACTTCAGAAACTTCCGCTGGTTATAAATGATTATTGTCTTCTCTGCCCAGACCCAATTTTCCGACGCTGAATGCAAATGTAAAGATTACTCTTCTTCCTCCATATCTCTGTCAATCATCTCTCGCAGTTCTCTTACATGCTGAAGCCCTTTGATATTGCCGATTTTTTCAAAAGCATCCTGTGTCGGTTGAAGAACCTCAAGCGCCGCACTCCTCTGGCCGACCATGGCAAGAACCTGCGCAAGCAGTTGGCCTATCGCACCGATAGCGTCTGCTCGGCCGAGCTTCAGGCTGATGTTAAAGGCCGTGGAAAGCTCCTCGTAGATTTGCTGCATGCCCCCGGTTTTGTGATCTCCACGCTGCAAACGAAGTGAGGCTGTCGCATATTTTATGTGGGCAATGCTGTCGATATCCTCTAGCTTTTCCGCAGTGGGCAGGCGTTGTTCATGCAGGGCAAGCGCCTCATCGAGCTCACCGCGGGCCATCAGGATGTCGGCAATTTTTCCCTGGGTCACCGCCTTCGAACGGACATCACCGAGCCGCTCATACACCGGCAATTGTTCTTCGGTGCGGATGCGCAACGCCTCATCGAGCTCACCGCGGGCCATCAGGATGTCGGCAATTTTTCCCTGGGTCACCGCCTTCGAACGGACATCACCGAGTCGCTCATACACCGGCAGCTCCTCTTCGGTGCGGATGCGCAACGCCTCATCGAGCTCACCGCGGGCCATCAGGATGTCGGCAATTTTCCCCTGGGTCACCGCCTTCAAACAGACATCACCGAGCCGCTCATACACCGGCAGCTCCTCTTCGGTGCGGATGCGCAACGCCTCATCGAGCTCACCGCGGGCCATCAGGATGTCGGCAATTTGTCCCTGGGTCACCGCCTTCGAATGGACATCACCGAGCCGCTCATACACCGGCAGCTCCTCTTCGGTGCGGATGCGCAACGCCTCATCGAGCTCACCGCGGGCCATCAGGATGTCGGCAATTTTTCCCTGGGTCACCGCCTTCTCACGGACATCACCGAGCCGCTCATACACCGGCAGCTCCTCTTCGGTGCAGATGCGCAACGCCTCATCGAGCTCACCGCGGGCCATCAGGATGTCGGCAATTTTTCCCTGGGTCACCGCCTTCGAACGGACATCACCGAGTCGCTCATACACCGGCAGCTCCTCTTCGGTGCGGATGCGCAACGCCTCATCGAGCTCACCGCGGGCCATCAGGATGTCGGCAATTTGTCCCTGGGTCACCGCCTTCGAATGGACATCACCGAGCCGCTCATACACCGGCAGCTCCTCTTCGGTGCGGATGCGCAACGCCTCATCGAGCTCACCGCGGGCCATCAGGATGTCGGCAATTTTTCCCTGGGTCACCGCCTTCTCACGGACATCACCGAGCCGCTCATACACCGGCAGCTCCTCTTCGGTGCAGATGCGCAACGCCTCATCGAGCTCACCGCGGGCCATCAGGATGTCGGCAATTTTTCCCTGGGTCACCGCCTTCGAACGGACATCACCGAGTCGCTCATACACCGGCAGCTCCTCTTCGGTGCGGATGCGCAACGCCTCATCGAGCTCACCGCGGGCCATCAGGATGTCGGCAATTTTCCCCTGGGTCACCGCCTTCAAACAGACATCACCGAGCCGCTCATACACCGGCAGCTCCTCTTCGGTGCGGATGCGCAACGCCTCATCGAGCTCACCGCGGGCCATCAGGATGTCGGCAATTTGTCCCTGGGTCACCGCCTTCGAATGGACATCACCGAGCCGCTCATTCACCGGCAGCTCCTCTTCGGTGCGGATGCGCAACGCCTCATCGAGCTCACCGCGGGCCATCAGGATGTCGGCGATTTGTCCTCTGGCTATGGCCCAATCACGCTCTTCTTCCGCCTCTTGAAAAGCTGCTGCAGCTTCAATAAAGGCATGTTTCGCCTCGTCGAGTTCGCCGAGGCGATGCTTCGCATTCCCTTGACGCAAAAGAACACTGCCTCGATCAAATCCGACCGCACCGGATTCCTGCATCATCTTCAGAACCCTCTCCTGAGCACCTCTGTCGCCCAAAAGTTCGGCGCAGTCGAAGGCTACAAGAAGGAGGCTGGAACCAGGCACAGTTCCTAGTGCGATGAGCTTGGCAAGGGCTGGCTGCAGCACCGTGTTTTGTGCCCGCTGTGCGTCATGCAGGGAATTGAAGAGATAGCGTGAAGCGGCATTTGCTGCCTGCTCAAGCAGGTCCGGTTCTGGTTGGGGGGCGACAAGCGCGAGGCGGGTGAGTTCCAGTGCTCTGGAATCTTGAGAAAAGTTACCCGCTGAATCGGACCAAACCTGTTTCAGTGCGGGCAAGACTGTTTCGGCGAGCTGGCATGCTGAGATTTCATCCAAGGTTTCGACCAGCGGTCGTGCCAGCGGATTTACAGCAGCGTGCGGTGTTTCGTTCAGGAGGTCCCAATCGTCGAAGAGTCCCAGATCAAGGAGTCGTTGCAGCGCGGTTTCTGGGTTGGCAATCTCGGCAGCTACGCCAGCAGCCTGCAGCGCAGAGCACGGTATCGGGAGTTCCGGGGAGAAGAGACAGGCCACACGCAGCATTTTCGACTGCGCTGGAGTCAAGGCAGCTCTGTAGGTATCAAAAGCCATGCGCTGGAAAAATGACACCATGGCGTTCGATTCGTCCTTAACCTCCCCCGCTTTGATCAGTTTATCGATCTCTTCAGGGGGGACACCGGTTAACTGGAAAGATTCGATCGCTTCGATCGCTCTATTTGCCACCTCGGTTTCACCTTTGAAAATCGGTGTCATGAGTACTGCTTGCAGACCTGGATTGCCTCCGGCTGCTGCAAGGGCGCGCGCTGTTGATTCTTCCTCAAGAAGAATCTCTGCCGGCACGTTTTCAGCCCATACTGCCGCACGCAACTGCTTGACCTGCTCAACGTTGTCCATCGGCTGCAGCGGGATACAGGTCAGGTCCTTGGCGAGATCTCCGCCGCTCCTATCAGGCAGGGAGAATCGATACCGACTGGTAATCAGGAGCCGCGAATCTGTTCGGGCCTTTTCAAATCCACTGAGTACGGCCGCCAATAGCGCACGGTAGCGTTGCTGTACCGGAGTCGGCGTGTTGGACTGTTTTGGCGTCTCGAGGATTCGTTCCAGATCGTCGATGATAAGCAGAATCGGATGGCGGTCCAGTGGACCATCCAGCAGAGTCTCAAGTGCATCGCTCAGCGTCGATGCATCGGCCATGATGGACTCGCGCCAGGTTGCTTTGATTTCTGCCCTTTGTTGTGGTGACAGGGCTTCGACGATACGGTCGAAAACGGTGAGGGCGTCATAGACACCAAAGACCACCACCGTGGTGTGAGCGCTCATCCGGCTGGCGATTCGAGCAGCCAGACTCGACTTGCCAAGATTGCCCATGCCTTGAATCAACACTCCCGTAGTGCCATTGCGAAATGCTTTGATAACATCCTGAGCCTGACGCCTGCGGCCGACAAACTCCGAGCGCTTCGCGACAGGAACCTCGCCGCGTTCTTTGTCGAGAAACTGTTCTTCGTATGCCGCACCGGCAAGTTTACGTTTTTCCAGGCCCCTTACCGCTAGGGCACCGCCACCACGGGGGCCAAGGTACAGCCGCGCCAGGTGCCAGTGCCTGCCGCATTTCGGGTTTTTCAATTGAGCCCGGCGCAGTTCTAGACGAGCCGCTGCGGCAGCGCGGGGGATCGGTTCACGTTCTGCCAGTCTGCAGTAAAATGTTTGGGCGAAGGCTGCAGCATCGCTGTCGTAAACCGAGCCGTCCCAGCCGAGAACATTCGCCACCCCAGCACGGGTCAGGTCCCGCACAAAGGGTTCAAAACGGCGTGCATCTTCGTTGTTTTTTCCGGCTTGTTCGGCAGTACGGCAAGCGGAAAGGAAGACCAGTGGAGTACGTTCTGGATCGCCCAGAAGTTTAACGATGTCATTCGCATCGGCATCGGCACGTTTGCCGGTTTCATCTTCGAGGACAAGCACATGGCCACGCTGCGGATCGATGTCTCCATGGCAAGAGAGATGAAGCGCTTCAAAGGGGCCGTCCAGATGGAGGCGTTCGCCCAGATACTCCGCAGCCCCGCTCTCCTCAACGATCAGATGCAGGGGCAGCCGGGATGTGGCATCAAGGATCGCTGACTCTTCCGCTTCAAAATTAAGAACGCTGGCTCCTCGCGGAGCAGCAGCCATGAACATCAGCTGTAAATCACTGTGCCTGGGCACAATCGTTCCCGCTTTGTCGCCGATACGTCGCACAACCTCGAAAATCTGCACCCCGTCGTCGGCAAGGTAGCTCGCAGGTGACGCGAGAAGTTCCCAGGGAGCGTCAAGAAGTGCCTGTGCCAGCGGTTCGCCGAGATCATCAATCTGGAGTTCTAAGAACCGTGGTCCGGGCGCTTTGGCCCAAGCTGAAGCCCAGCCGCTAGAATCGATCCAATTGAACATATCACGACCGATAGCCAGCAGCTCTTCCTCCCCACCGCGCCGGACTGCAGCGTCGTAACGGCTAGCCCAGTCTTCGAGTGCTGGCAGAGCTTGTTCTCCGGGAATTCGAACCTCTGCTGGTCTGGCCTCTGATCGGCATAATAGATCTGCACCAAAGTGGTTGATGATAGCGTGCATGGTGTCCCTACATTAAAATAAAAAGAAATTTTCAACCCAGCGTTAAGTCGTTGATGAAATCCGCTGCTGCTGCACCAAGTTTTTTCTGCACCCTGTCCCGGTGCTGGGCATAAAGGGTTACGTTCAGTGTCATTTTTTGTGCTGCGGTCCAGAAACTCAGCTCCTGAGCTCCCCAAGAAAAGAAAAGGAATCTTCGTCGCGCATCCGTGCCCTGGACATGGAATGCGCCGAGAGCCATGGAAAGTGCTTTGTTTTGTGCCTTCTGCACCGCTCCGATCTGGAAGTTACCGCTCATTTGTGAAAAGCTGTGGAAGTCGAAGAGCTGGATACTACCATCTTTTTCGGCGAGGCCTTCCAGCGCTTTCATCGACTCTTGTAGAATTGCCAGTTGATTTTGAGTGGCAATCGCTGCAATGACTTTAAGAGCCGCCTTGTCCATACGAAATTCCCCATCGCCCTGATTGTATTGGGCAAAGGCCAGCTGCTCGGCTGCCCAGCCGATATTCTCAAGAATTTCTGTGTATTTTTGATACCACGACTGCGTTTGCGTGAACCGGTCAAAAGCACCGCTGGCTCCCCTTTGGGCTAGCTGAACGGAAAAAATGACATCGTCTTTTTCCTGTGGACTGACCCCATCGACAAACGACAGCAGACTTCCGGCGTCTATTGCAGCCTGAAGATCTCCGTAGATTGGGGTTGTCTCCTCCTGCATTATGTCTGACCTGGTCAACTCGATGCTATCCGTGTGGGATGATAAATCGTAGCAGGGAGTTAAATCAGGGAGAATCAAAGAAACATCGTGGCGGAGAGTTGAATCAGAGAGAGTCAAAGAATCAATGTAGCGCTCAATGGACATTTTTTAACTCCGTATTTTTGAGTTAGGGCCAAGTGCTGCACAACATTTTCACAGAAAGAATGCCAAGCAATTAAAGATAAGTCCATGAACATCTTCGAGCATTTATAGGTTGTTGCATTGGAGAAACTTATCAGCGATTCTTTTTTTGTGCAAAAAAATTTGGGGAAACGAGGGACACTCCCGAATGGCACTAGTTTAAGAGAATTCTCAACAAAGTTAAGGACTTCTGTGCATCGAACAGTCCGAGAGGTTTTCCGGCACAAACTGTTATAATTTCAGGCTATTGGAGCTGTTCTCATTTGCACCTATGGACAGTTCTGTTTTTACGCAAATCTTGCTTAAACTAGTGCCATTCGGGACACTCCCCCTATTAAATTATTGTCTGCTGTTTACTTCAAAAGTCTACCCCCAGTTCATTCATTAATTCTACAGTCCGTGAATCAGAAAGCATTAGATTTTTTATTGACTGATGAATATCATTTCGCAAAATTTCATTGTTTTTAATTGATGTTCGAAATTCATAATTCGATTCAATTCCTGCTGCGTCCCTCACTTCTCTATAGTACTCACTTACTGTTGAAAGATATTCGGAAAGGTCTTCCTTTTGATCTGGTGAAAGATTGGCATAAGCAGCACTGCGATCTGTGTCGGCCCTCATTCCAAGTTTTACAGGTTCAACAACGTACGGATATAAATCACTAAATTCTTCTGGAATATACATAAGCTCAGTATTTTCTGAGCCATCATCAAGCCAAAGTTGATAATTGCCACTAAAAATCTGGCCACTCTCTTGGGTAACGCTATTTTGATTTTTCTCTCTAGCTGCATCTGAAATAGTAACAGTATCGGTGACGGTGTTGCTGTTGGCTGTAACATCAAGCGGTGGGGTTGATTTTTGAGACGAAATTTTTTCATACACCATCTGAACGGATTGAATTTCAGAAATGCTCATGTTAGGTACTCCTGTATGTGTTGGCAAAACGCGACATATTTTCCCTATCGCACATTGCCGATATTTAATTTAGAAAAATCATAAGAAAACGCAAAAAGTGCTGTGAAAAATGAGGGACATCCATGATAAGTAAAGTCAAGGGGAAAGCGGAGGTTTCCCTTTACCTCACGGGCCTGCTCTCGGTGGCGACTTTGTTTTTCTCTACCCTTTGCACCCTTCGATCTTTTTGATCTGTTCTTTCGGTCCGCCACATCGGCGACCAGACATCCATGTGCTGTCTCTGGGATATCATCCCTTCACAGAAGATTGAGTTAGGGCCAACCCGCCGGCCTCGAAACACTCCCAATGTCGTGCCGCGAAGCTCACGTAGTCCCTCGTTCTGCAAGGCCCGGCGGGAAGATCCTTTGATACAGGGGGAAACGAGGGCCCCCCTATTAAATAGCTCTTGCATGCCGCATTGTCGTTCCCGAATATCCCCACCACGTCACTCAGCGCGGCAACACCCGCGCGACTGTCTTTTTTGACAATGAAGATCGCCAGCAATACCTCAAACTGCTGGCAAAATACAGCAAGGCGTTTTCTTTGCAGATTTGGGCTTATTGCTTAATGGACAACCATGTTCATTTGCTCGTGGTTCCCGAAAAAGAGGACTCTTTGGCTCGCGGCATTGGCCTGACAAATCAAGTCTTATACCCAATATCTCAATCGCAAATTGAAGCAAAGTGGTCGTATTTGGCAGAACCGGTTCTTTTCATGTCTGGTTGAACAGGATAACTACTTGTGGACGGTGGCACGCTATATTGAGCGGAACCCGGTCAAATCGGGCACGGTGGAAAAGGCGGAAGATTACCGCGGGTCCAGCGCCAGGGCTCATCTCACCTCTGGCTGTGATGATCTTTTACATTCACCCTCCTGGCTTGACGACAAGGACAAGTCAGCCTATGCCGATTTTGTACTACAAAGTGATGACAAGACTGAAGACAGCTTGCTTAGCGCAACCCGCACGGGTCGCCCGTTCGGCTCTGAGGGGTTTATCGATACGATGGAAGAGGCATTGCAGACCACATTAAGGCCCCGCAAACCGGGCAGGCCAAGAAAAACCGGGGAGCGTCCCGAATGGCGCTAGTTTAAGCACTTTCGTAGCAAACTCGGGACTGTCCCAAGCCCTATCTGGGGCTGTCCCAGATGTTTGCGGGCTATGGAACGCTGGTGGTTTGCACCGCAAAAGCCTGGGACAGCCCCCGTGCGGGGACAGTCCCGTTTTTGCTGTTTTTTCCCTTTAAACCAGTACGTCAGCATATTTGAAATTATATATTGTAGGAGCGGCTTCAGCCGCGAATTCCCATCATGAAAAGGATCAAGGACCAGAACAATTTGCGAATAAATTCGCTCCTACAGGTGGTCACTCCGATAACAAAATTGACTGTGTTCAAGTACTCGCGCCATTCGGGAGTGTTGTTTAAACACAGGGCATTTTCTGGAAACCTGAGGTGCCCCCCCCCCCGATGAGCATCAACTGCTGCGCCAACAGCGACGAAACCGCTGGTTGAGAAGAAGAAGTGGCTCTCATGTCGTGGGGATATCCAGGGCCGTTTTCTGCAATCGTTTGTAACAAAAATTTTGGCCGTAAAGGACACTGGCCGGATTATGCCCGGTGACACGGTCTTTGGCGACCAAGGTCGTCACAGGTACTTTGGAATATTTGTTAAACAACATGTCGTGCCCCACACACAGGCCAACCAGAATATTCATTTCGCTTGACGAGCGATT
Organism: uncultured Desulfuromonas sp.; assembly: GCF_963678835.1. Lineage (NCBI taxonomy): Bacteria > Pseudomonadati > Thermodesulfobacteriota > Desulfuromonadia > Desulfuromonadales > Desulfuromonadaceae > Desulfuromonas > uncultured Desulfuromonas sp. Next base: position 696,625 of record NZ_OY787470.1, on the reverse strand, counting down.
CAGTAGCTCGGCTTGGGCAATCGGGTGGCACGCTGCCTCAAAGTGCTCAGGGCGCACCTTGTCACTTTCGGCGAGGCCCAAGTCCCGCTTGTCATGCCCACCCGCCTTACAGCACACCGTCACCACATCAAAGCCCTGTGCTTTAAGAATTTTAACCAATTGCTCTGTTTCCAACAACAAGCCAAGGCAGGTAGCAATGCCGATCGTGTGGAAACCCATCAGCTTGGCGAAGGCAATAGTCTCCTCAACCCGTGTCCAGCGTGTCGTAACATAACCTTCATCTGGGTTTGCTTGGCAACCCATCCCCTCGACACGAGCTGCGACCTGGGCGAGACGTGCATCGTCTCCCGTCCCAACATAGTGCTGAAACGCCTCATCAATCACACCAGACTCTGCCGCAGGGCAATGGGCCGGTTGAGGCAATGCCCCATCAGGGCTGGTACAAAAAGTTTTTCCTGTTTTACTCCAAACCGTGCTGCATTGCTGGCAGCTGAACACATTGTTGTCTGTCATTGATGTCATCCTTTATTTAATGTGAATTGTTAGGTCATATTACAAATTGCATAAATTAGACCAATGGATGGTTTCGCAATAAAGAGTGATAACCATCTGTTTTAAGAGTCTTTCAGGGTGTTTTTAAATGGTGCGTGGCGGTAAGAAAATCTCAAAACGGGATACGGATATAAAAAGCTTCTTTCAAAAAAAGACGCTATCATTTTGCGGCAAAAAGCTTGTGCGGTACAAAGAACCGTTGCATTGCCACATCCTAAAAGCAGCGACACCCTCCTGTAACGGCCTCTTTTTAACCAAACTGACATCTGCAACACCTCGGAAGCGACATCAGAATTCGGCGCGTTTGATCAAAATAATCAGAAATTTGCGTGCAGGCTCATCTGGAAACCGACAACCACTGATGCTCAATGAAGAAATCAGTGGCGACGCCGTTCGAACTTGTAGACACTGGGAAATTACAGATTCAAAATGGAAAAAGCAGATAAAAAAACAAGCAGATATGAGTAATGTTTGTGCATGAAATCATGTCTCTTCAAGAGGCAGATCGTGTAGACATAAAGAAAAACCCGCGGTTTATGGTGCCTTTTTTATTTGGTATGCTCTATGCTTTCCCGGACATTAAACAATCGCGAGCGATTACTCGCAGCTGGTGCTACATTCAGCCTGTTTTTTATGGAAATGTTATGGACGGGATCCAGGAGCAGATCGACGCCGTCAAATCTGCCTGCGATAAAATGGCCCAGGTATTCTTCCTTGGTGGAAGCTCTTGTCCTGGGCAAACGTCTGGAGGATTTTGGAACCGAAACCACCACCGAACTCAGGACGGCCTCAGCCGCATGAGACAACGTCTTTCTGTGAGGTTAAGGGACGCATAAACGTCATCCATGAGGCAGTCGGCGCCGTGAATGGTGCCGACTGCGAGCGAACTTGCCCCCTTTTTGTTGAACCGTCACCTTTTTATTTTGCTTTGAAATGCTGCTTTCAGCTACCGGAATAGACCGATGAAATCCACACCCGTCGATATTGAGAAACTCATTCACAACCGTTCGGTAACCAGCCATTATCAGCCGATCGTCAATCTTCACAACCGAAAGGTTATTGGATGTGAAGCATTGTGCCGCGGGATTTCCTCGGAGGCAAAGCTGATACCTCCAGGGCCAATGTTTACCGCAGCAGCCCAAAAAGGCTTGAGCCTGGAGCTGGACCGACTTTGCCGTCAACGAATCCTCAAGGAGCCTCTGGAGGATTTTATCGGCAACGACAAACTTGTGTTTATCAATTTCGATATCTGCATTCTCGCCGAGGAGCGGGCCGAACCCGGCTGGCTGGCGAAGGCAATACGGGCTTCAGACTATGATTTTAACGATATCGCCATCGAGATTGTTGAATCCGAGCTGCAGAATATCGAACCCCTGATCACCTTTGTCGAATATTACCGGGCTCTCGGATGCCTTATCGTTATTGATGATTACGGTACGTCCCACTCCAATTGTGAACGTATCGCGGCCATCAAGCCGGACATCATCAAGATCGACAAGGGGCTTATCTATGGAATCGCCGACGATTACTATAAGCAATCCATCGTTGCCACCGTTATACAGCTCGGCAGAAAAATAGGCTCACTTGTTCTTGCCGAGGGGGTGGAGGAGATCAAAGATGTCCTTCACTGTCACCGTGCCGGAGTTGATCTTATGCAGGGCTTCATCTTTTCACGGCCGATTCCTCATGATCAGGTGATAGAGCGCATCGAGTTGATCGAACGGAAAATCCTGAAACAGATTTCTCTTAATTTCGAGAGCTGTTTGAAAAAAGAGTCTCTTGAGCTGGAAAGGATGAGGCAAACCGCCGATAAAATCGTAGACAGCCTAGTGGTTGAGATGACCGGGCGAATCGAGAGTGTTTTTCGGGAATTGCTGCCGAAGCACAGGGACATACAATGCCTCTATGCCCTGGACATGGCCGGCAGACAGGTGGGGGATACCGTGTTTGAGAGAGTTATCCTTGACGGAATTCGCCACCCCCTCTTCAGGCCCGCGACTGATGGCGCAGACCATTCACTCAAGGATTACTATTACCTTCTCAGACATTCAGCAGGCAGCTTCTGTCTTACGGAACCCTATATTTCCAAGGCGACAGGCTCCCTTTGCCGAACCTTTTCCACCCCTTTTGGGACATCCGAAAAGAAGAGTCTTATCCTCTGCATTGATTTCTCGGGAACAATGGACACTCCCCGAATGCGTTAAACACGCCAATCAAGGCAAGGCCAGGGACAAGCCTTGCCTTGCCACGTTTCGAACCAGCCCCCACGTCTTTCACAACATAGCCCTATTCCGCAAGGCGTTTTCTTTGCAAATTTGGGCCGATTGTTTAATGGACAACCATGTTCATTTGCTCGCGGCATCGGCCTGACAAATCAAGCCGATACGCAATATCGCAATCGCAAATTGTGAAAACAAGCAACACTCCCGAATGGCGCCAGTCTAAGTGATTCCGTAGTAAACTCGGGACTGCCCCAAGCCCTATCTGGGGCGGTCCCAGATGTTTGCGGCCCTTGGAACGGTGGTGGTTTACACCGCAAAAACCTGGGACACCCCCCGTGCGAGGACAGCCCTGTTTTTGCTGTTTCTTCCCTTCAAATTAGTTAAACACACTCAATTTTATCACCGGAAAGAGCATCTGTAGGAGCGAATTTATTCGCGAATTGTTCTGGTCATTGATCCTTTTCATGATGGGAATTCGCGGCTAAAGCCGCTCCGACAAGAGACAATTTCAAATGAGCTGAAATACTAGCACCATTCGGGACACGCCCTCTATTAAATTGCTTTTAATATAAAACCAGTCTATCCTTCTTTCATGCTAAGAATAGTCCGCATTGTCGTTCCCGGATATCCCCACTATGTCACCCAACGCGGCAATAACCGCGTGATCGTCTTTTTTGACGATGAAGTCCGACAGCAATACCTCAAACCGCTGGGGCAAACGACGGACACTCCCGAATGACGCTAGTTTAAATAGAGGACGGATGAAGATGAACACCATCAATACCACTTTTAACAAACCAGCTGATTTAGAAGCTTTTACTCTTAACCGTAACGCTTTTGATCGTATTGACAGCAAGATTGAAGCGGGCAAAGATGATACGGTTCATTTTTCATCTGAAGCCCAATTCAAGCTAAACCTACAAACATATGCTTTTGGCCTTTCAAACACAGAAAGGGCTAAATTTGTTGACGCCCTGGAGCAATCAGACGAGGAGTTTTTTGACGAAAAATTTCTTCAATGGTTAAGAGACCCTCCACATGATGAAACTTTTAAGCTTACAGTTGCCCCAGAACTGGATGCACGAGCAAAAAACATGGGGCCTATTACCGGAGGAGTTGCCATTGATCAAGAAATTATTGTCCAGTACTCCGGCCCGACATTGATTGGCGAATGGAGTTTCCACGAAGCTTTAAGTTCGAGTGGTGACATTCATGAAACCGATCATCTGACTGGGAAACTGGACCAGCTGGCATCAAAGGCGTTAGAGGAACTTTCCAGGCAAGATCAGGCGACGATTACAGGAGCAATGGATTCGGCCATTCGCTCTTCGAGAAACTATCTAAACTCAAGTTTCTCTCTGTTTAAAGCAAATTACGATTATGAAGTTGCCAATCAGGCCATTGCAAAGTTGCCGATGAGTGATGGATTAAAAGAGGAATATAACAATCTTCTCTCTGAGATTCGTTCGTTTCAAGGAAAGCTCATTACTGACCACATTGATCAACAAGAAATAAAGATGCAGAGATTCCCTCACTTTTCCGAAGCTATCGGGAAAGAAATTCAAGCCTTGGAGGAGGGACTTGAAATCAATGAGAAGTTACAACAGAGTATTTCTAATTCTGAAAATGGCTTGTTTGGTGCTGAAGATTATTTCCAAGGATTAATTGAATATGCAAAACATATTAAACGAGACAGCTCAGATCAAATTTCCGATATGTTCAATCATTATAGAGAGAATTTAGGGGAGTTTAATCGAATCTATATTGAAAAAGATTGGGGCTTAAACTCCAGTCAACAAGCCAAGAGTGATCCGGCTTTAGATTTGGCTTTTGAGGAAACGCAAGAACTGACCAATCACTATATATCCGCGATTACTGCCTATATGGCAAACACCGGGTCTGCCTGATTCGACGGGGAACGAGCCATATTGACGTGATCAAAAAAAATGGACAGTTCGCTGGACACACCCAGGGATCGCGCGAATACATTCGAACCGCAGTTGGTGAACCCGATGAGTTAGAGCGCAAAATCATCGCGTTGTTTTCCCTCGGCACCAGCTATCAGGACATCCGTAGACAGATTGCCGATATGTACGGTATCACCGTCTTCAACGGCACCATCAGCGCCGTAACCGATAAGCTGTCACGGGAATTACAGGCCTGAAACGACGGATACTCCCGAATGGCGCTAGTGCACTGTCACATCTTAATTTTCGGGTAAAGCGATTTCAATTTATTGCGAGCGTTGTCAATTGTAAACTGCCAGTCAACGCCGCGTTGTTTCTTATTGCTTGCGCCAGCCCAAGCCGCAGTCTCTTTGCGTAGCATCTCTATGCTTTCGATTCTGCGTCCCGACAGACACTGGCGAGTCATTGAACTCAGTTCGTTCTCCGCGATATTCAACCAGCTGCCATGTTTGGGTGTATAGTGAAACTCGACACGTTTTACCAGTTGGCGGGCTTTTTCAGGTTCAAAAGCTTCATAAAAGGCTCCGCGTGTATGGGTGTTGAGGTTATCACACACCACAATAACCTTCCGGGCTTTGGCATAGCGCGTTCGCAGCAGCTCTTCCATTTCCAATGCCCAGTCGACTTTGGTTCGATGCGGACGAGCCGTCACGTTACGCCAACCGGATAATGGCTCTGTAAACATGAAGATACAGGCGGTTCCGGCCCGTTCATATTCATAATCCACGCGTCGCGGATGCTCTTTGGTCGCGGCAATCGGTGTGCGCGTTTCTCGGGTCAATTGAACAGGCTGTTCATCCATACAGATGACGGGGTAGGCCTCATCGTAGGGCTGGGCATAAACATCGAGGACATCCTCCATCGCGGCCGTAAACTCAGCATCAACATTTGGCGGGATGACCCAGTATTGTATTTTACGCGGTGTCATGCCCCCCTTTTTAACGTTCTACGTAACGTTTCATGGCTGATCGATTCAACGATTCCAAGCTCCACGACGCGCTCAGCTAAAAGGCGTAACGACCAGTTGGCAAAGCCGCTGGGAGCCGGCCCCAAACGTAACGCGATGATTTCAGCTTCCTGTTTCCCGTCAAGTTTCTTTGCAATGGGAGGTGTTTCGCGTTTTTTACGATTCAGCACTGAATCAAAGCCCTCCAGAACAAATCTTTTTCTGAGATTTTCAACTGTGCGGGTACGGCAAGACAGGGCTTCGGCGATTTTGGCATCGTTCCAATTGGCTCCGTCTACATTCGCTTTAAGAAGAATGTTGGCTCGCCGTACCTTCTGTGACGACCCTTTTAGACGCTTGACGATTTCCTCTAAGTGTTGACGTTCTTGATCCGACAGGCGGACGATATATTTTTTGACCATGGTTTCTCCTCCAAAAAGATTTTGGAGGACTTATCGGCACAATTTATCCGAATCTTTAGCAGTGACAGTGCACTAGCTTACGCTGATAACTTTAGTCATAACCTCCATTCTCACTTCTCCAGATTTTTTCTCGAAGATCAATTCGATATGCCATTTATTGTTCTTTACGCAGCAGTGTTTATAGCTGCGCACTCATTCAGGGGGTTCATCTCCGGTGGCGAATACAGAAGCAGGTATTAACCGGCAGTCAGGATGAATACGAAGATGATTTGTCTTGCCTGCTCTCATGGTGTGTTTTTTTATAACAGACTATGTTTAGCGGTAAATGCGCTGTGTCGGTGGTTTATACTATGCAGTTTCTCTCCAGCGCCAGATCATAAGAAACACCTATTTCACAATTCAAAACAATCGATAATTGAAATTTGACTTTTATCAGCATTTCTAATACTTTCCGACGAATTTATGGGGAGCAGACTTTTCTATGCTCCTTTGTCGCTGTAATTCCAACAACAGTTAAGAGGCAAAGACACGGAGATTAAAAAGGTTCTGCTGTACGCCATTGGACTCATCTCTGCCACAGCTTGGTGCTCATAACCAGCATTAAGCAACCCAATATGAAAAAGGTGTTGAAATCATGAAAAAGACGATGCGAGCCGGACTGTTTCTGGCGCTCATAACCAGTGTCCTGCTGTTACCGTTAACCGCAAGTGCCGAAGTAACTCTGAAGACTTTTACCGGTGCCGAAAGCCGGATCACCGCTGATGTGGAAATACTGAACCGTTACGAATACTGGAACTGGTTCACTCCGAACGCTTCTGCCGACAATGACTACGATTATTTCTTCACCCGCAGCCGTCTCGGCCTGGGTTACAAATCGCCAGTGATGAATGTTTATGTGCAGGCGCAGAATACCATCATGCTTGGTCTGCCAGACGACGCCATGGCCCCGCCCCCGGCTGGCCCGCTCGGCCTGGGAGCGATCTATTATCTCCACGACGACGAGGAGGACAGCCAGAGTACGATCATTCGCCAGGCTTTTATGGAATTCCCCAATATTTTGGGCTCAGGCATCTCCGTTAAAGGGGGCCGCTTTGACTATTTAGCGGGCAAAGAGGTGATGTATAAGAATCCCAAGGTGAACTGGCTGAAAAACGTCAGACTGTCGGAAAAACTGATCGGCCCCTTTGGTTGGGCAGCATATTGCCGTAGTTTCGACGGCCTGCAGCTCTCTTACGATCAGCCAGTATTCAACCTGACGACCCTGGCTTCCCGTCCCACAGAGGGTGGTTTTACCGATAGTGCGCATGAAACCATGAACGATATCGATCTGGCGACATTCACTGCAACCATGAAATACGACACCTTGGTTCCCAATGTCGAGGGGCGGTTCTTTTATTTTTACTATGATGACGAGCGCGACATTGCCAAGGTGGATAATACCCCTGCGGGCAGCACGCTGAATCAAGGTGATATTTCGATCAATACATATGGCATGCACCTGCTTGCCACCAAGAAAACCGATTCCGGTATTTTTGACGCCCTGCTCTGGGCCGCATATCAGAATGGAGACTGGGGCAAACTGGACCATAAAGCCTGGTCTTACAGTATCGAAGGGGGTTACCAGTTCATGGGTATTTACGGTAAACCATGGCTGCGCGTCGGTTACGCAGCATCATCAGGTGACGACAATCCTGATGACCATACCCACGGAACTTTTTACCAGCTGCTGCCTACTGCGAGAAAATACGCCCTTTTCCCATTCTACAATATGATGAACAGCCGCGATCTTTTCGCCCAGATTATTGTTAAACCGCATCAGAAACTTGCTCTGCGCGGCGATCTGCATCTGCTCAGCCTTAGTGAGGGTGCTGACCGTTGGTATATGGGGGCCGGGCCAACTCAAAATGATGGACCCGTCTTTGGCTATATCGGCCGACCCAGCAATGGGGATCGTGATCTTGCCACCGTACTTGAACTCACCGCCATTTTAAATCTGACGAAGAACATTGCGGCAACCGCCTATTACGGCCATGCCTTCGGTGGTGATGTGATCGAAAATATCTACCCTGAGGATAAAGACGCAGATTTCTTTTACTTTGAACTCAAGTTTGTTTTTTAGCTCTGGAGAGATACGAATGAGTAGCGATACGCGAAAAACTGAAACGGATAACGGACGGCGGTCATTCCTTAAGGTGGCCGGCATTGCGGGTCTGGGTGCGATGATGACACCGTTGCAGGCTGCCGGCCAGTCTTCTGCTAACCCTGGTGGCCAATTCTCCGGGCAAGATTTACAGGTATGGTCATGCGGTGGTCTGGCAGAATCTCTGATCCCCGCCTGTAAAGCCTATGAACAGAGAACGGGCGCCAAAGTTGCCTACACTGGAGCCTTTGCCGCCGCTCTGGGCAAATCCCTGATGGCATCTGCTACGACGGATGTTTTTGCCGGACGTGTCCTCGATCTGGCGAAGAATCTGCGCAAAGCGGACAAAATGGTTTATTTCAAGCCACTGTGTTTTACCGAATATGTTCTCGTGGTTCCTAAAGGGAATCCCGCCAATATCCAATCTGTTCAGGATCTGGGACGACCAGGGGTTAAAGTGGTGTTGGCACCGGAAGCCTCTACGCCGGGTGGACCGGCCAGCCTGGTGTTGCTTAAAAAGGCCGGGGTGAAGGAGGCCGCGTTGAACAACGCCATCGTCAAGGGCTCGTGTGTGCAGATGGTTATGCCGGACCTGATTTCCGGTAAGGGTGACGTTTCAGTCATGGAGCGGCGCCTGGTGCATTTGCCGATGTTTGCTGGCAAAGTTGATACTCTGGACATCCCGGCGCAATTTCAACCGCCGCCACCACTGACGTTTACCATTGGCGTCATGAAGTCGGCGCAAAATCGTAAAATGGCGGATGATTATGTGGAATTCATCTGTTCTGCTGAAGGACAGAGTTATTTTACGAAACAGGGATTCATTTCAGCCTATTCAGCACAAGGGTTGGAAATGACGGAAAGGCTGGGAGTAAAAGATGTTTAAGAATAAACTCCTCTGGTTGCGCCGTATGGTTCAGTCGTCCATGTTGCTGGTGCTGGGACAATGGTCTTTTTATGGGATATTTCGCTGTCCATTTGCGGTTCCTTTCGTGAGTTGCGAAAGTTGTCCGGTCATCACCTGTATGGGGCGCTGGACCAGTATTTTCTGGGGGTTCTGGCTGCTGCTGCCGCTGGCTGTGCTGTTGTTTGGCCGCGCCTTTTGCGGTTGGCTCTGTCCTGGTGGTCTGGCAACTCAGCTGATCAGCACTCTGAATCCATTCAAGGTACGCATTAAAGGTTGGCTGGCCAAGGTGGCACCTTACGGCAAATATCTGGCTATTCTGGTGGTTATCTACCTGTTCTACGGACTGGGCAATCCACGCTGGGCAATCCCGATCCGCACGGCCGGAGATTTCACTCAGGCGGTACAGTTAACCTTTGAACACGCTACTGATCCATGGATGATCCGTACCTTGGTTGTGCTTGCCATGGTCAGCGCCGGTGTACTGGTCAGCAATCTATGGTGCCGCTTTGCCTGCCCGGCCGGAGGATTTTTAGAAATATTCCGGAAAGTTACCCTGTTTCGTTTTTTCAGAAACGACCAGTGTAATGACTGCAAAAAATGTCTGCGCTCCTGCCCAATGGGAACCATGCCGGCAGAGGAAAATTGCACCAACTGCGGCGACTGTGTGCCGAGTTGCCCGACCAATGCCATTGAATTCGGTCGTGGTAAAACCAAGGACTAAGGATGGCGAAATGGCTATTAATTTAAACAATCACCCCTGCTTTAACGTGGGGGTGAAAGGTCAATTCGGCCGGGTGCATCTGCCGGTGGCGCCGCACTGTAATATTAAATGTAACTACTGCAATCGCACGTATGATTGTGTCAATGAATCACGCCCGGGTGTTACCAGCACCGTGTTGAGTCCGCAGCAGGCACTGGCCTATCTGGAGCAAGTGCTGGAAAAGGATCAGCGTCTGGCGGTGGCAGGTATTGCCGGGCCGGGCGACCCATTTGCCAACCCTGATGAAACCATGGAAACATTGCATCTCATCAGGGAGCGTTATCCAGAGATAATTCTCTGTCTGGCTTCGAATGGGTTGAATCTGGCCCCTTATATCGCGCAGTTGGTGGATCTATCTGTTTCCCATGTAACCGTGACTGTTAACGGTGTGGTGCCAGAGGTCGTCAAGGAGTTCTATTCTTATGTGCAGGATGGAGCCTCGATTTATCGCGGCACTCTGGCGGCAGAGCTGTTGTTGGAGCGCCAGATAACAGCCATCACGCTTCTGAAACAGCACGGTATAACAGTCAAGGTCAATACCGTTGTTGTGCCGGGGAAAAATGATTTTCACATTCAGGAGATCGCCGCAGTCATGAAAGAGCTCGGGGTCGACTTTCTCAACTGTATGGCCCTACTCCCCAATGAGGGCACGCCGTTTGCGGACATCCCGGAGCCGGACAGTCAGCGCATGGCAGAATTGCGTAGCTGGGCAGAGGAGTACTTGCCCCAGATGAGACATTGTACCCGCTGCCGCGCTGATGCCGTTGGTCTGCTTGGTGCGGATACCATTCAAGAAAGCCGTGGGCTGGCGCTGCCTCGAAAATGCGCAACAAACTGCTGATTTTTTTTACTTGATGGCCTGCCGTGCATCTTTGAAACGCGGAGTCTCACCGATCTCCAGGACCCAAGTCAGGGCCATGACCTCACCTACGGAATACTCATCAAATGTTCAACACGCTCCTGAATAAGGGGCTCTTCGCGTAGAGATTCAGTCAGTTTCTTCTGAACCGCGGTAAACAGCTCTAAATTGCCGCGACTCAAAACCAATAGTTCTTTGACCGAGTCAGGAACATCCTCTACCTGTTCGAGCAACTCGGACAAATATTTCTTTCCATGCGAGCGTCGTTTGCTGTATGGAGCACCGACCTCCATTAACAAACCGGATATTTGTTTTTCATTTGTGTTGCTGCGCTCACGACCAAATCCCTGTAACGCAGCAAGTCTGCTAGTTTTTCGCATCGGCGCGGTCGTTTTTCTTTGGGGGTCTGACTTGGGGCGATTTGTTCGACCCCACACGTTCATTATTATAAACTGTACGCCATATGGAGGCTTCCGCTTTTCTCTCTTATGCATTCAAACAGTATACTCATTAGCCATTCTCAACAACGATATCGCCACCGGAAAGTTCCGTAACCATCGAAACAACCACCACTGCCCCACCCCTTTTGAAATGACAACAATTTGTTATCCTGTTAGACGCTGACAGCGCGGAAATATCATTTCGTCAGATGCGTACTCATAACAGGAGGTGACCATCGTGGAACGTCTGCCCATTACCGGAACAGAAATCATCGCTTTGGGACTGATCATGCTCGTCAGTCTGCTCATGGGCTGCCAACAGCAGGATAGAGAACTGACTGCGGAACAGAAGGCCTTGCGCTTAGGGAGTCAACTGTTTGATAAAAACTGTGCGTCCTGTCATGGTGCGCGGGGAAATGGTCTGGGTTCGCGGGGCGGTCCTTCTCTTCAGGGACCTGATTTTCGTTACGGCAACACGCCTGACGCAATTCGCCAGTCGATTCTGCAGGGACGGCCTGATGGCATGCCTGCGTTTGACACGGTTTTTACCGCTGAAGAGCTGGACAACCTGACCGACTACGTTGTTTATCTGGGGACGACGAACTGACTTTTTGTGTGGTGGGTTTAAAGTGATGGATCGTGCCGCAATGCGGCACTACACCACATAGCCATAGTCAGCAAGGATATCCGCCACGGCATCCTTGTTGATAAAGCCTCTGTTTATTTCGTTGATAATGGTTTGAACACCAGCCTCAGCACTGTGCATCTCATTATAGCGGGCATCGTCCGGTGTGAGCATGATGTAGCCGTCATCGGTATGGCTATAGACAAGCTTGACGTCATCACCGTAGGACTCTTTGAGTTGGCGCTCGACGCCAACGACCTCCATGTATTCCTCGGTTCTTCGGCGATAATACGGATCTTGACTCTCATTGTCGGTTTGCAGCAGCAAGGGGCCTTCCGCCCATCGCCCGGCGGGCCTGAAGAGATCGATATCCATATAGGTGAAGTTGACACCATCTGGTAGAGGTCCAAGAGCGATGGATTCAATGACCGTCATGCCCGGAACATTTTGCACCGATGCTGCGCCATCGACGGCGGCGTTACTCTCCGATTCATGTGTTTCGGCACAGGCGGCCAGTTGCGAGAAAAAGTCTTGGCTTTCCGACTCGGAAACGGTTTCCAAAAGCGACACGCCATCCCTGCGGTCGAGGCTATGGCCTGATGTGATCACGCTTATGCCGTCGATGGTGACGGTCGAGCGTTGCTCAATTGGGGCCATAAAGGCAGTGAATGCTTCGTCTGCCCTTGCCACATCAGCCTGGGTGTTAACGGTGTGGCCTGTCGAAGAGGCTGTGTTTTGCTGCCCGTTGACTATTTTCTCCAAGACCGTTTGAAAATCATCGGCAGATTTATCGGCCTTTTGCGAAGCCGTCGTGGATGAGAGAGCGGAGGTGGCGTTTATCGCGGAAATGGACATGATACTCTTCCTTCATCTTCAGAAATGATGAAAACGTTTTTTGATCAGGGGGCTGAAAAAACAGGGCTGGTACGTGTTATAAGGTGATCTGCCCCAGTTCTTGCATCCGCTCCAACAACGCATTGGCACTCGAGTCTGATTCAAAACGTGCCATCACGGCCTGCTGCAATTCTTCAGAATCGCGAATCTGGACATAATCCGCAGAACCGTCTTCCGTCAAACGGGCCACTTCATCATGGAAGAAGGTCGACAGCTTACCACTGTAGTCATGAATGCTCTGCTGATCTTGCTGGGAGAGTTGCGAAAACGCATAAGCCTGCGTCTCACGATAAGGTGTGCCAATCTGTTGCTGACTTAAATCGATTGTCTTTGTTAGCGGCAGCATATCCGCATACCAATCCGGCAGGCGGTAGTCCTCAAGCGAGTGGGGACCCTGCTCGATCGATTTTGCTCTTGCTTCATCGGAAATGGTGACGGAATCGCCCTGAGTTGTGGTTGTTGCGGCCGATTCAGTCGACGTTTTTTGCTGACGGTTGTAGGTGGATGAAACATTTTGTGCGGATGTAGCTGTCGTGACATTCATACGCCGGTCTCCACAGAAGTTCAGAAATCAATGATGACATTTGCCTTGAAAAGCGAATCTCTTAATGGTTCGATAGCGGTTCCCTATCCGACTTATCGACAGTGAAATAGAATTCTTTATAGGCGGCGGCCATTATGCCGATAACTATAGAGAAAACAGCCTGTTTTTTTCTGTGTGCACAGAGAGTGCGGCGGCAGGCCCAGCGCACTTTTCGTTTCAATGCCCAACGGAGGTTCAGCCATGTACTCTGATTTTGAAACCATCTCCACCTACTATGACGATCTGTATGTCAAGGATGAAGAATATGCACCGGAAGCGGCCAAAGTAAAGGAACTGCTGAGCAAACATGGCATTGCCCCGCAGTCGGACCTGCTGATTCTGGCCTGTGGAACCGGCGGACATATCCCCTACTTCACCGACGAGTACCGGGTGAGCGGATTGGACCTGAGCGAAGACATGCTGGCGATGGCGGAAAACAAATTCCCCAACCTCCCTTTTCACTGCGGCAATTTGGTTGATTTTGATGTGAAGGCAGACTTTGACGCCATGATCTGCCTGTATGGTTCCATCGGCTTCGTTAAAACCGTCGCCAATTTGCGCGCGTCCATGCAGCGGGTTGCCGCACAACTGCGCCCCAACGGTATCGCGCTGATCACGCCCTGGAGTACCAAGGAGGATTTTCAGGAGTGTCTTGTCGTCGACGCCGTGGATGAGCCGGACTTGAAGATTTCGCGCATGGAGCAGGTGCGCCTCAAAGAGCCGGATGTCGTGGAAGTGACCTTTCACCACTTGATCGGCCAAGGCACGGATGTGACGTATCATCAACAATCGGTGGAGATCGGCCTGTTTTCTCGCCAGGACTACCTCAGTGCCATGACCGATGCCGGACTGACGGTTGTTGAAGAGTATGTGGGGAGCGACGTGCGCGGTGGTGCGTATATGGGCAAGCGGATGGTCGGTTAACACAACGACGGATGAAATTTGGTGAAAAATTCTGACATCGAAAACGGTGAGTTGTTTATCCTAATCGAGGGCTATTTTTCAAGTCCTTGATGTTGTGAGTAAGGCGGAAATCGCATTTTCGGCCTGCGCTGTTAAAAATCCCCCGGATGGAACGTTTTCGACACCCTGCTAATTTTGTCATCGAAGTGACCACCTGTAAGAGCGAATTTATTCGCGAATTGTTCTGGTCATTGATCCTTTTCATGATGGGAATTCGCGGCTGAAGCCGCTCCGACACTATATAATTAAGGCCCGAGCACGTTCAGCCTGGCCGCCCCCCTGCTTATGTAAGAGGAGAAGGCTTGTCAATAATGTATCCCTGAACGTAGTCAATTCTCATCTCTTGCAAAAAGACGAGAGATTCTTTTGTTTCCGCATGTTCCGCAATCGTTTTCACGCAAAGCTTTTCACTGATGCGCTGAATTGAACGGACAATCTCTTGCGAAATTTCATCATGTTCAATGCCGTGAATAAAGCTCCCGTCAATTTTGATGTAATCGACGGGGAAATTTTTCAGATATTCGAAAGAGGACATGCCGGTCCCAAAATCATCCAACGCAAAACAGCAGCCAAGCTCCTTGATTTTATGGATAAAATCAATCGCTTTATCGCAGGACTTAACGGCCGCCGTTTCTGTGATTTCGAAACACAACTTCTCGGCGGGTAGCGCAGATTGCACCACAACGGAATGAAGAAAATCGGCAAAATCTTCTTGATTAAAGGCTTTGCCCGATAAATTGATTGAAATAAAATCAAGAGAGGCACAAACCTCGGCATTTTCTTCCATCCAGGTGATGGCCTGTTGAACCACCCAACGATCAATATCCGCCATTAAATCAAAAGTTTCTGCGGCTGGAATAAAAGCGCCGGGTGAAATCGTCGCGCCACTTTGATCTCTCATGGAGACGAGAATCTCCATGCCGCCTTGGCCCCGGCCTTCCATAATGGGGGCAATTCTTTGGCCACGTAAAAAAAACAGATCTCCTGCCAAAGCAGCTTGAATATGGGAAACCATTTCCATCTGCCCGTGATTCTCCCGATATTCATCCTGTTCCGGATCATAAAACCGCACCAGAGACCGTCCCGACTCCTTGGCAAAATTGCACGCCGCCTCCGCACCGAGCAAAACATGATCGAAAGATCTCAATTGGGCACTGATGGGACAGCCGCCAATACTGACACTGCATTTCAAGACCCGTCCCTGACAGGAGGTTTCAAACGCGTTGAGGTCTTGGAGCAGAGCTTGCCCAAAAGACTGCGCTTCACCATGTGAGCAATCGAGAAGAAAAAAGGAGAATTCATCCCCACCCAAACGGCAGATATTTTCCGAGGCCCCAATCTTGAAGGCGAGGAATTGGGCAAAATCTTTCAGGTAATGGTCTCCGGCGGCATAACTTACGGTTTCATTGATTATTTTAAATCTGTCAATATCCACAATAAAAAGAAAGTTTCTGCAGTCATAATCGGTACAACTTTTTGCATAAGCTTCCTCAACGCGTCTTTTCCAGGCAGCCAAATTCAAAAACCCGCAAAAAGGCTCATGGTTGTGCAGAAAATCAATCTTGCTCTTCAAGAAAATCGTCAGCGTCACTTCACTAAATGTCAGCACCGTCCCGAATGGAGACGGATAAAGTGAAACGGAAACTTTGACCGGGCATCCGTCAAGTTTATATAATTTGTATTCACCACAGTGTTTCAGGGGGGTCCCCTGGATAATTTTTTTCAGATGTGACGGCTCTTTGTCGATCACTTCAAACAAATTTTTTCCCAGAACATTGTCGCTCTTGCAATCGAATAACTGCAAAAAGGCCTCATTGATCTGGAGGCACACCCCCTCGCCATCCACAGTGCAGACGCCCTGAGGAAACGTTTGCAAAAAAGCTTCATGACGCGTGTTGATCTCTGAGTGTTGATCGTTTTTCTCTTTTTCCTCCTGTAAGGCTTTTTGATGCCAGGTAAAGCACGCCGACACCACACAACCGGTAACAACGCCGACAAAGGAGGGGACAACATAGCCCATGAGTGCGACAGCATCAGCACCGAGAAGACGGTTCTGAAAAAACGACAGCAGGTTGACACACACGAACCCGGCGGCTGGATAGAGATAGGGGTGAAAATTTTTCATAAAAACCTTCCTGGCGTTGCCAAGATCCACTCGAAGCACGAGGGCCCGGCCCCATTAATATTCAGCATCAAAAACAGTCTGCAGCAGCTTGAACGGTGTCTCCATAAAATTCAAGCGACCAAAACAGACTTTTTTCGCAAAGTCGGCACAATGTGCACCTGAGGATTGTCGCAGTCTTTGTTGCGAAACAGATAGCGCGACCGCAGCTCCATCGGAATCGGTTGAATCCGCTCGGCGTGATAAATACTTTTTTAGCATGATCACGCACCTTAGTGGAGATATCCGTGGTGATAATGTCGTGATCAAAACAATCCGCAGCTTATTGCGCGGCATAATCAGGCCTATACCATGGCCATGGTATAGGGCTCTTCGGTAAACAGAGAATCACAATACGCACTGATGGGGCAAGCTTTAGCAGGAGGTTGAAAAAATCCCCTCCAGGGCCTTTTCAATGACGCAAACCGAAAATGAGATTTCCGTCTCGCTTACAAAATCAAGGACCTGAAAACCTGTCCTTGATTTTGGCCGCCCGTCTCAGACGGTTAACAAACAGTCTTGCAAAACAGACATGGCACCGTCCAAGAAGGACGGTGCCATCCAACAGAAAAGACAGAGCGTCTCCTGTCGTTTCTGTTGCAAAAAATCGGGCAGAAAAATCAGTATTCTTCAAATTCACGGTCAAGAGAATCCCGTCCGCTCCCCATATCCAACGACACACCGCTGTCTGATGGTGCCGCTTTTTTTGCCGTTGCCATCGGCGTTTTCGCCATCTGTTTTGCCGTCGGCGCGCTTCGACGCGATGCGGATTTTGTCATCGCGCCGTCAATACGAAAGAAGTTGATCGTATCCTGAAGCTGTTCCGACTGCGCGTTGAGTTCTTCGGACGTCGACGCCATCTCTTCGGCGGCAGAGGCGTTTTGCTGGATGACCTGGTCGAGTTGCTGGATCGCTTTATTGACCTGATCGGCCCCGGTGTCCTGCTCCTTGCTGGCCGCAGCGATCTCCTGAACCAGTTCGGCAGTACGTTGGATGTCGGGCACCATTTTGACCAACATGTTACCGGCGGCTTCAGCGACTTCGACACTGCTGGACGACAGTTCGCTGATCTCGGCGGCGGCATTTTGGCTGCGCTCGGCCAGCTTGCGCACCTCGGAGGCCACAACGGCAAACCCTTTGCCGTGTTCGCCGGCGCGGGCCGCTTCTATCGCCGCATTGAGCGCCAGTAGATTGGTCTGGCGGGCGATCTCTTCAATGATGGAGATCTTCTCGGCAATATCTTTCATCGCCTTGACGGTTTCCGCAACCGCTTTGCCGCCACTTTGGGCATCTTGGGACGACTTGATGGCAATCTTTTCGGTCTGCATGGCGTTGTCGGCATTCTGCTTGATATTGGCGGCCATCTGCTCCATAGAGGAAGAGGCTTCCTCGGCGGCCGCTGCCTGTTCGGTGGCTCCCTGACTCATCTCCTCGGAGCTGGCCGACAGTTCCTGACTGCCTGAAGCGACGTTGCAGGAAGCGCCTTTGACGTTCTCGACCACTTCTTTGAGTTTTTCCACCATACTGGCGACGGAACCAAAAACACTGTGGCGATTTTTCTCATTCAATTCAAGTTTCTGGGTAAGATCCCCTTCGGCTAACGCATTCATGACGGTTTCGATAACCGACGGATCCGTACCCAGTTGACGTAACACACCACGAATCAGCAAAAAGGCTATCGCGGCACCGAGAAAAATCGCCGCGGCGGAAAGAGTAATAATCAGAGTCTCCGCTTGCTCATTGGAAACATTGACCGCATCGCCTAAAAACCCTTGTGCCTCTCCGACTTGCTGCTGAATGTTTTCAAACTCTTCACCAATCTGTACTCCGGCAACATTCATGGTCTCATCAATAATCTTGGCGCGCTCAAAGGCTCCTGAAACAATGGCCTTGAATGCTTCATGATATTGATTCACATGTTGCTTGGCTTCACCCAACGCCGCACGATTTTTTTTATTTTTCACATGGTTGGCAACCTGATCAAGCTGCTCGTTCAGATGGATAAATTCTTGTTCGACGCGGTCGACATCGGCTTGGGAATTGGTTGTGAGAAATTTCATCACATACAAACGAACAAACAGCAGATGACGGACTGCCAGGTTGCTATAAAAAACCGCTTCGGTATTTTTATCCGCCCGTGCGGACTCAAGAATCAGGTTCAGACTTTTTTCCGCTGCCGGACCGGCAACATTGGCGGCTTCGTTAACCAACACTTTTCGCCGTTCAACCAACTCAACGACTCTTTCAAAAGAGGTCGTATAAATGTTGAGATTGTCCGTTGCCTCATTCAGTAATTTTACCCGTTTTGGATCACTGACGGATTCATGGGCCTGATTGAGAAACGTCGTGGTCGTTTTCAGGCTATCCAGATATTGCTGGTGGTATTTTTTATCTCCGGCAAGAATGTAATCCTTCACATTCATCCGAACGTTGAGCAGGTTGGCTCGAATCTCACCGGATAGATCGTTCTCGCGCGCCAAGTCGTGATAATCACCAAATCCTTTCGTTGCCGTTTGCAGTGCATTGAAACCAATGCCACTGACGGCCATGAGCAGCACTAAAACGAGGGTAAAGCTGATAATCAATTTTTTAGCCAATGTCATACTGTTAAACATTGCGGTTCTCCCTTAATTGAGTAAAAGATCAAAGCTCACTGGCGTTATTTTCTGGTTGAATTAGACTGATTTCATCGGCGGAAAACACGTTGTCAATGTCGAGAATGATAATGAAGGTTTCGTTGTGCTTACCCATACCGCGAATGAATTCGGTCTCGAGCTTCGTCCCGATACGTGGCGGCAATTCGATCTGGTCGGGATCCAGCTCCAGCACTTCCTGAACGGAATCCACCAGCGCCCCCAGCACACTGGATTCGCCAGCCAACATCACCTCGACAATGATGATGCAGGTATTGACCGTGGCCTGAGCCTCAGCCATGCTGAATTTCACCCGCATATCCACCACCGGCACCACGCTGCCCCGTAGATTGATCACTCCGCGCATAAACGCGGGTGTTTGCGGCACTTTAGTAACGTTGGAAAAATCAAGAACCTCACGCACTTTGGTGATTTCCAAAGCAAAAACCTCCTCATCAAGCTTAAAGGTTAAATACTGGTTCACCTGTTGAAGATTCTCTGCAACCATAGACACTCTCCTTCCTCTCTTGTCTGCGCTTCATGACATTCTCTCCCATAGACCACATTGCTTTAAGGGCAGCACTTCGAGCCACCCCCCACGCAACATGATCACGACGCCGACATTACGAAACAGTAAACGGCGCCAATAAAACTTATCCGGCGATCCGCCAATCTTCACTGGCGTTTTGCATGAGGGCCACGATATCGAGAATCAGTGCGACGCTGCCGTCACCGAGAATGGTGGCGCCGGAGACGCACTGCACATCGCGATACATGGGACCAAGCGATTTGATAACGGTCTGGTGTTCGCCAATGACATCATCGACAACAAGGCCAAGCTGATGACCGTTGATCTGGGTGATAACGATCTGCTGCACGGCGGGCAAATTACCGGCAATGTCAAAGGTTTCACGCAGCGGCAGGTAAGGCACCAGGTGACCACGAACTTTGGCGAGGTTGCGGCCATGGGCGTCTTGGATGTCTTTGGCGGTGAGTTCGATGCATTCTTCAACGGCGGACAGCGGCAGTACGTAGCGGCCGTCACCGATCTGGACGAGCAGGCTTTCGATGATGGCGAGGGTGAGAGGGATGCGCAGGCTGACGGTGCTGCCCTGACCTTTTTGGCTGTCGAGGGTGATGCTGCCGCGTAATGATTCGATGGCGCGTTTGACGACGTCCATGCCGACGCCGCGCCCGGACAGGTCGGTGACTTTCTGGGCGGTGGAGAAGCCGGGGGCGAAGATGAGGTTGAGCAGGTCGGTGTGGCTGAGTTGTTCGTCGGCGCCGATGACGCCTTTGCTGATGGCTTTTTGGCGGATCACTTCGGGATCCATGCCTTTGCCGTCGTCGCTGATGTTGATGATGACGCTGTCGCCGGAGTGTTCGGCGCTTAAGTGGACCTGGCCGGTGCGGGACTTGCCGGCGGCGACGCGGTCGTCGGGCATCTCGATGCCGTGGTCCATGCTGTTGCGGATGATGTGGACGAGGGGGTCGCCGAGTTGCTCGATGACGGTTTTGTCGAGTTCGGTGTCGGCGCCGGTGGTTTTGAGTTCGACTTCTTTGCCGAGGTCGGCGCTGATGTCGCGCACGAGGCGTTTGAATTTGCTGAAGGTGCTGCCGATGGGCAGCATGCGGATGTTGAGGGTGCTGTCGCGTAAGTCTTCGGTGAGGCGTTCGACTTCTTCGGCAATGGAGAGCAAATCGGCGTCGTGGCGCTGGTTGGCGACTTGGCTGAGGCGCGATTGGACGGTGACCATTTCGCCGACGAGGTTGACGAGGTCGTCGAGTTTGTCGGCGGGGACGCGCAGGCTGCTGGCTGTTTGGGTTTTTTCTTTTTTCTTTGCTTTGAGTTTGCGAATCGCTTGCTGTTCGAGCAGGGCCGAGTCGACCTGGTCGCCACTGACCAGGTTGGCTTCAACAAGAAGATCGCCAAGGCGTTTCTTTTTGGCCAGCACCGCATCGATTTCCGCCTGGCTGATGTCGCCGTGCTCAACCAGAATATCACCGATCCGTTTATGCTCCATGCCATCGTCATCATCACCGAGATCAATGGTTGCGATACTCAGTTCGCAATCATCTTCGACAAAGATGAACACGTCGCGGATGGCGTCTTCGCCGTCGTCGCTGGTGAGAATGATATCCCAGCTGGCGTAGCAGTTTTCGGGATCGAGTTGGTCGAGGGCGACGACATTTCCTTTATGGGCAATGGTACGGCATTCGCCGAGTTCGGCGAGTTCATCAAGCAGTTGGGCGATGGAGGTGCCGTTGTGCATGATGTCGGCAGCGGGACGAAAGCGGATGCGATAGGTGACGGGCTCGTTGTCTTTCCCTGCAGGTAAGCCACCGGTTGCTTCCCCGGCGCCGGCGCAACCAGTGTCGCCATCGCCAACCAGGGCTTTAAATCGGGCAACCAGCGCTTCGCCACGCGCGGCAAATACGCTCTGTTCTTCAGGTGCACACTCGAGCAGAGACAGAATGTGATCGCGCGCGTTGAGGGACAAATCAACCAGGTGTTTGTCCACCGACAGTTCGCCGTTGCGCACCAGGTCGAAAACAGTTTCGACTTCGTGGGTAAATTCGGAGATCGCGGTAAAACCGAACATGGCGCCGGAGCCTTTGATGGTGTGCATGGCCCGGAATACTTTGCTGATCGCTTCGTAATCATCAGGCTGCTCTTCAAGCTCTAGCAGCGAATTTTCGAGTTCAGAAAGCAATTCAACCGCTTCTTCTTTAAACGCATTTTGCTGTAAATTGTGCATGGGTTACCTCTTTGAGCAATGGTGCATTAAAGGCGTTCTTAATCTGACAGGCGGTTGAAAAACAGCCTGCGGAGCCAATGGACGGGCGACCAAAACCAAGGACCGTTTTTCAACTCCGTGATTTTGTCAGTAAGACGGAAATCGCATTTTCGTCTTGCGCCGGTGAAAAGCCCCCGGACGGACGGGTGCGACATCCTGCGAAAACGCAGTGACAGCCGAAAGGAACTGGTGCTGCGGCAAAGGGCTCGAAAATGTCCCCGTGTCAGGTCCTCATGACACACGAATGCAAAAACAGTTTTGCCTGTGCGCCATCGACACGACATCATCGGATCGGACAGCACGCGCACAACGCCTGCGGTTTTCCATTTTGCGTGAACGGCACGTTGCGCTGCCGGACACTCGATTTTTCGTATTGTTGGAGCGCTAATTAAGGTTTTTTGGAATCCAAAGACACGTGTCCGGGTTCTCGACTTTGGAACAGGCATGATTACGTAAGAACCCCAACGACTGAGCCCGATCAACCAGGAGTTCCGTGCATTGCCCCTGGAGTTGGAAGTGGCCGCCATGCTGCTGGGCGTATTTGTTGGCCGAACACAATAGCTGAAACACGCTGTAGTCGATGCCGGTGACGGCGGCCATATCCAAAACAACATGGGCGTGGTCGCTTAAGGCGGCGAGAAGATCTTCTTTGAGTCGCCGAATGCAGGCGATCCCGAGTCCGCCGCATATCATCAACTGACGACATGCCGTCCCATCACTGTGCCGTATGGTCTTACTTTCCAGGGTGTACATAGCATCTCCACAAAATGAGGTTATCCGAGAACTTTTTTGACAACAGCGAGCAACTTCTGCGGATCAAAGGGTTTGACCAGCCAGCCGGTAAGTCCGACAGCTTTCCCTTTGGCCTTGAAGTCGGCTCCGGCTTCGGTGGTCAACATCAGGATGGGGGTAAATTTATACGCCGCGCTGCAACGCAGTTTCTGCACCAGGGTCAGGCCATCCATGACCGGCATATTGAGATCGGTCAGCACCAAATCCACCTTTTGACGCTGAGCGAGGGCCAGTCCTTCCTGGCCGTTGCCGGCTTCCACCACCTGGTAGCCGGCCCCAGTGAGGGTGAATGACACCATCTGTAAAATTGATTTCGAATCATCGACGGCTAAGATTGTTTTCGCCATATATCGCGTTCTCCTTTCTTTTAACGCACTTAAAACAGCTCGATTTCACCTTCATCCATATTTTTCTGCGACACCGGATTGTGGTGACGCTCACGGACCAGCTGAGACGCATTCTGAACTGCGATTTCAAGATGACGGCAGGGATCGCCAGGAACGTTGCGGTTTTGCGGGCAATGCGCTTCAAACTGCTCGGCCACATCACACAGCAACCGGTCCACGGATTCGAATCTCCATATGACGGATTCAATCACCTGGGTCGACATGTCCTGAAATTGCAAGAAAGTCACAGCACTGCGGACCTGATGCGCCACCGACTCGGCAAGAGAAGAAATCTGTTCCGCGTTTTGCTCGACAATGTGGTTGAATGCGCGCGTTTGCTCCATGGTTGTTGCAAGATGATTGCGTTCTTTTTCCACCATTCGGCCGGAACGCTCGGAAAGACGTTGCACCGATGTTGCCACCTCATTGAGAGATGTTGAGATCGCCTGCACGCAAAGGTCGATCTGCTCACTGAACCGGTTGGAACGAACCGAGAGAGTGCGGACCTCTTCGGCGACAACGGCAAACCCTTTGCCGGCGTTTCCGGCCTGCGCCGCCTCGACCGCGGCATTGATCGCCAACAAATTTGTCTGTTCAGCGATCTTTTTCACGTCCTTAAGCATGTCGAGGATCTTATGAAACTGTCTCTGAGTTTCATCTATCGAGAGAACCAACTGCTCGGTTTGTGCGTTGTGGGTCACCATCGTGTCCAACAAGCGTTGCATGGCACATTCGATGTGTTGAAACAGGGCGCTAAAAGAAATTGCCCCTTGTGCACCGTTGTCGTGACCATGCGTCATCTGAATCGCCAATTGCCTTTGGCGTGAAGTATGCGATTCAAGCGCGGTAAAGCTGGAGACTAATTTATCAATGGCATCGGCAAGGATATCCTGCACCTGTTGGCTTTCTTTGCAGGCATCCCGGCACTGTTCACCAACCTCTTGTTGCAGCCCACGCAGTAACTCGGTCAGCGGCGGCACAACACCGGTGAACATCGCTGCCAGACCCGGTTGGGGCAGCGAGGCTTTCCTGAATTCTGCGCGAATGATCATCATGCTCGCCAATCCGGCGGGGATCAAAACAACGATCCCTTCTCGCCCAATCCCAACAAGCCAAGCCGTCACCATCAACAGGAGATGGACCGTCAATATGGCGAGATACGTCGTTTTTTTCGTTGCCATGTCCTCCTCTTCATTCATAAAAACGTTGTCCTGGTCTGCCCAACGTCAATACGCCCTGCGCTGGAGAATCTTGGGCTGCTTATCGAAATCCGTTTAGCATGCGGTTGAAAAAACAGCTTGTAGAGCTCTTAAACAGGCGACCACAATCAAGGACAGGCGTTCAAATCCGTGATTTTGTGAGCAAGACGGAAATCGCATTTTCGGCTTGCGTCGTTGAAAAAACCCCGGACGGGACTTTTTCAACACCCTGCGAATACCAGAACGTTTATTGTGTACCTCTTATCGCACCGGAATCACGCAACAAGGCAAGGGCGTCTAAAAACATCTTCCGTCAGCAAAAAGATGACGTCGTCCACACTTCGCCAAGCAAAGACATCACAAAAAAATCATCACGACAGCCCTGAACACCAAGAAGATTGACTCTGTCGAGTCATACTTGCCCTGAATTTGCGGCAAACACGCTGTTGGACAGCACTTGACGCGAGGAAAGGCCTCCTACAAGCTGAAAAAGTGCCGAAAAAACAAAAAAATTAGACATATATATAAAATAAATAAAAACGATAATTTGCTTATTAATTTTGCAGATCAATCTTGTATGACGTTTACAGTTTGTCAATAAAAAAATAGGCACATATTTATCTAATAAATTGTAATAAATAAGATGCTAAAAATTATATATACCAAGAAATAGACACAAATGTATATGGATTGCCTATATACATTAGATACCTAGAACATAATCACACCAACACATATCAACAATTTACTACAAATTATTAGTACTTACAAACCGCTGGCGCGCCGCAGATATTAATGAAAATAAAGGAGAGAAAATGACCGTCTTTGTGGTCAACCTGTAGGGCGATGTAATTTTTCAAGAACGGGCGATCCAAAACGGGAACCAGCCCCCCCCATTTTCGAGCAGGATGCGGCAAACACTTGACAGATAACGTGTTGAAGTCTCAGAAGGGATTTATGCGTGAAGAAGGTGCGCCTCAAAAACCGGATAACGTGAAAATGGCCTTTCACCACTTGAGCGGCCAAGGCATGAACGTGACGTATCATAAACAATCGGTGGAAATCGGCCTATTCTCTCTCCAGAACGACCTCAGTGCCATGGCCGATGCCGGGCTGACAGTCGTAGAGGAATACGCGGGTAACAGTGGAAGCGGCGGCGCGCATAGTGGCAAACGGCCAGAGCAATACAGCGAATCGGCTTAACCACTCTCTCAGGTATGGCTGAAAGAGATGTCGATTTTTTTTACACACCACCTCTCTTTCACCCCGTATCACGATAACTCATTGACTTATCGGCGATCCTTTAACTGGCCTTATTTTTGCAAATAGACACATTAAGTTAGCCATGCTTTTGCAAACGAAATTTTTTAGTGACATCCAGGAGAGTGTTATGAAAAAAACCATATTCCTGCTATTCATTTTCACAACCTGTTTTATTTACCCAGCCTTTGCCACGCCAGTGTATTTCGATATCAATGCAGGCTGGTGGGGCAATGAGACAAGTTGGTCTATTACGGGTCCCTCTTTTAATGCAGGGGGGGAAAATTTGAAGGATGCTCATACGTATTCTTATAATTGGGACCTTGACCCGGGTGACTATACCCTGTACATGACCGACTCAAAGGGGGATGGCTTGGATGGCGGGGGATCTTTACACTTGATTGTCGATAGCGTGAGCCTGCTGGACTTTGACTCTCCAAATAGTGTATTTGGCTATAGTTACCTTTATCTCTTTGAGGTTCCGGGCTCTCAAATTTCGTCGGTCCCCGAGCCTGCGACGGTTTTGCTCCTCGGCTGCGGCCTGGCCGGGCTCGCTTTTTACTCACGAAAACGAAAAAAAGCCTAGTGCTCTGACAACACTAAATCTTCGGGTCTGGCTTCGCCTCGCACCATTCCCACTGCGTTGCAAAATCTTGAAGTGGAATGGCCACTTCGGCGATTTCGCGCCTTGTGTGAATGGCACGATGCTGTGCCATTCACACGAATTTTTAGCATTGACAGAGCACTGATATGGCTGACAGTTGTCAAGAAGAATATTCTTTGCCTGCCCAACTGATTCAGCGGTTTTATTCTGTTTATGTTCCATGGCACTTGCAGGGGCGGAACCGTTGTTGCGACGGCTCATCAGACTGATATTCGCGGGTTGGATACCGCCAGACTTGTCTTCGTCGCGGAGCTGCCTCTGTCTAGTATCGTGAGTTCGGCCAAAGGCCTTATCCAATAGTGCTCACGAGGATTCTCCTGACCGTGGTTGCGCCCCTTCAACTGCCATGGAATGTATGTTCTTGTGCGTTATGCTTTCTCCTGCCTATTTTGGAGTGTTTTTTCTGACCTTTGTTATACCACTTCCGGAATGTCAACCTCATGGGCGATGGCCCACATGAAGGCACAGAGTTCCCGGGCGATGGCCGTTACAATCACCTGCTTGCATTTTCCCCGTTCCAGCATGTATTTGTAGCGGGCACAGAGCCGGAGTTGGGCTTTCCAGGAAATAGCGCAAATCTCTTGTGATAAACCTTCTTGGCGTTTATGTAACACCCGACTGATGCGGGCAGGAAGGCGGTAAGCCCAGGCTGCTTCCACAAGAACCCGGCGCACATGGCCATTACCTGTCTTGGTGATGGCGCCTCGTTTCGTCTTCTCGCCACTGGAGTGTTCCGATGGAACCAGACCAAGATAGGACATCAGTTCAACGGGACTATCAAAACGTGTCAGGTCGCCGATTTCCGCAACTGTGGTCGCAGCAACAATTAAAGAGACACCGCGTAGTGACTGATAGGCCTTGGTGACCTCAAACATACGCCATTGCGGCAAAAGTTGCTGAATCTGATCCGTAAGGCGTTTCACCCGGCACGTGCTCTCAGTTAATGTGTCGACATATTCCTGAAGAGCGATTTGCTGAGCGGGATGGGGCATTTTAATCTCAGCGATCCACCGCATATGGGCCTGACTCCAAGGAGTTCGTCCGTTGTATCTGAACCCATGCCGAAGCAGGAAAGCCAGAATGCGCTGCTTGGCTTTTTTCTGCGTTATTTTGGCATCTTCTCTCGAGCGGGTGAGATCCCGCATCGCTTCATCTTCCGCCGCAGGGACAAAGACGCCGGACAGTTCACCGGCCCGATGCAGGCGGGCAAGCATCTGCGCATCCCGGCGGTCATTTTTTATCCGCTCGCCGCTTTTCCTTGGAATCTTTGAGGGGGCCACCACCTGGCAATCGAATCCCTGAGCTGTCAGGTGGCGGTAAATCTCATAGCCGCAAGGACCGGCTTCGTAGACAAAGTGCAGTTCAGCTCCTTTTGAAATAAGTTTCCTAACCACCTTGTCCAGAGCAGACAAGTCACCGGCAATTTCACCGTATCGGCGAACTTCGCCAGTGCGACCGTCCTCGGCAATGGCTATCTCAATAGATTTTTTATGGACGTCCAATCCGATAAACATGCTAGAATTTTTCAAGACCTGCCTCCTTGGTTTTGGCTCTGTGTTGGGGTTATTAAAATTTCAACATAACCCACGTTTGCAAGGGGCAGGTCCTTTTTTGTTTCTAACTGTCAGCCATTATGTCTAGTGTTCTGTCAATGAAATTGCATCTTGTAGGAGCGGCTTCAGCCGCGAATTCCCGTCATGATAAGGATCAATGACCAGAACAATTCGCGAATAAATTCGCTCCTACAGATGGTCACTCCGGTGACAAAATTGACTGTGATCAAGTACTAGCCGGAATGATAACTCCATAAGTAATTTCGATAAAACTCGGGGTCAGCAATGGTCCCGAGTTTTTTTGCAAAGGTCATCACACGAGGGGGTCAAAAAAAACGCGGCGTGTTCACCCCCCCTTAGGCCGATCCCTCATCAGCTATTTATCTTTGCCTCACAGCCCCCTTAGGCTACAATCAGCCGCTATAAATCATCACCTTGCAATCCCCCCAACATCCACTACGGCTGGACCATTGTCGGCGTTGGCAGCGGATTGTCGAATATTCCGCTGATGGTACTGGTATCATACGGGTTCCGGCGTGGTGTTCAGCACCCTGTCGGATCGCATCGGTCGCAAAAAAAAGGGGGGGGGGCTTGATGATGGTATTTAGGGGTGCATACCATGGCCTATCTGCTGACGGGAGTCCATTGGGGTGCCACAGCCATCACCTGCGCGGTGGCTTTTTACGGGCTGATGTCCTCTGCCATTCCCGCCATCATGGGTGCTGCTCTCCCTCTGCCTCCACCAACAATCCAATGAGCGTAATCGTGCTATGAAAAAACTCCTCGGCGTAGAAATCTTCGGCGGGCTCGCTTTTGCCATCGGTTTTGTGAGCCTGAGTTATGTTGCCCTCTCGGAGAAAGCCATCACAACGGGCGACCCACGAACCGGCATCATCCACACGGCAACCGGCAACAACGCGGTGATGTTGGGGTTCGCATTTTTGGCTTTGGGTCTTGCATCATTGGCCTATCTGGTGCGCTATAGCCGCTACCAGTTTATTTACTGGATTTTGTTGGCCGCATTGTGGCTGGGAATCACCCTGTGGTATTGGCAAGCGTATCTTTAATACACCAAGAAGATCACCAATAAAACATCGCTGTCCTTGTCGGAAAAGCTTACACTCCCAACAGGCCGAATACAGGCATGTCTAAACGGCACAAGACCGCGCAAGTCGCAGAAAATTCCATTCAGCACAAAGAAGTTTGTAAAAAAAATCGACACGGCCTCCCCCTCCAATGATCCGCCAGCGCGGCAACCCAGGATTTCCCCACCAATATGCGTCTGGAAATAAAACAGTAACCCTCCTGAATCATAGAAAAATATCTAAAGACAAAAGCCTTTACCCCTCTCTCACTTGCCCCCTGAAAAAGATTCGGGAACAAATATTGCAGAAATAGACAACACAACGATTCATTACAGTTGAGCCCTTTATAAGATACTGACGGAAAAATAAGTTTCATCGGCATCGTTAAAGATCTGTCAAGCGGCTCATTTCTCTCTTTTAAGGACGTTTACAATGAAAAACCTCTGTATCTCTGCGTTGATTCTCGTTATGACCGGCCTGACGACAGCCCCCGCATCGGCCCTCTCTCTGGGAAATAATATTACAATCTTCGACGGCAACGCCGAAACCAGCGCAGGCTGGTACGGAACTGGCGAAGATCAGGAAGTGGAACCGGGGATGGTCAAGAATCAGGTCTGGGACCTGGAAGCCTTTTTCATCGACAGCAAAAACACGTTGTCTTTGTCCGGTGGGTTTAATTTTTCGACAGGTGTTGATGGCCACCTTTCCGGTGATATTTTTATCGCCGTTGTCAACACCGAAAATGATCTTCCGGACTACGGCGATATCCACCGTTCGGACAGCGATGGCAACAACAACCATACCGGCAGTTACGGTTATGACTATGTCCTCGACCTGGATTTTACAACTGGGGAGTACACGGCCTACCAACTGGACGAGACAAGCGTTTTGCAAACCGCTTACTATCAGAAGAACGAAGGCTCCAGCCCGTGGCAATACAACGCTGCAGACAACAACGATGACGCGTTGCTTAACGGCTCCTTCTCTTTTTTCGACAGCGACCTTGACGAGACAATCACCGCCTTTGAAGGGGAAAACCATTATCTCCTCACCGGATTTGATCTGTCTTTCCTCGGTCATGGTTCGGAATTCTATTCCCACTTCACCATGGGCTGCGGTAATGACAATTTGATGGGACACGGCGTTGTCGTTCCCGAACCCGGCACCTGGCTGCTTTTGGGGGCCGGACTGATCGGATTGGCTTTGGCTCGGCGACGCAACAGCTAATTACAGACAAAATCCAACCTGTTTAAAAAAAACGAACCGCATCTTTCAGTGCGGTTCGTTTTTTTATCTTTACCCGCCCCCCGTTTTCCTCAACAAACCCTAATCCGATTTCAACCTGTTTCCAACACGCTCCTGTTTGTATGACGGATCACCTCAAGAGCAGGATGGAGCGACATGATCGGAACAGACAATACTCTGGCGAGTCCTTTTCTTCTTTCGCGACAACCCGTTTCCAGTGTCCCGGCGCGGTTAAAAAACCTTTGTTGATGATGGCGGAACACCTGCTGGGCCTACAGCGTTGCCAGCGACTTTACGACCGGGTCAGTGCCCAAGACACTGAGATCTCTTTCGCTGAACAGGCATTGAACACCCTTAACGTTCGTTATCAGTTGAACGACCACGAACGGGCACGCATCCCAACTTCAGGGCCATGCATCCTGATTGCCAACCATCCGTTCGGCGGTATTGAGGGACTGATCATCATGGCGTTACTCGGCAAAGTGCGCCCGGATTTCAAGGTGATGGCCAACTTCATGCTCAGCGGCATTCCGCAATTGCGCGGTCAGCTGATCAATGTCGATCCGTTTGGTGGCGCTGACGCGGCCCGCACCAACCTGACCCCATTACGTCAATCGTTGAACTGGTTGAAACAAGGCGGCATGCTGGTGATCTTTCCTGCCGGAGAAGTGTCCTCCCGTCAAGCGACGGGCGAGATAACTGATCCGGTCTGGAGTTCGACCCTGCCGCGCCTGGTCCGTCGCAGTAAGGCCCCGGTACTCCCCGTGTTCTTTCCCGGTGAAAACGGGGCGCTGTTTCAATGGGCGGGACGCCTTCATCCACGCCTGCGTACCCTGCTGTTGCCGCACATGTTGTTGAACAAAGCAGGACGAACCTTGCCACTGCGCATCGGCAATCTGCTGCCCAGCAAAAAACTGATCGGCTTTGCGACCAGTCAGGAGTTAAACGACTATCTGCGTCTGCGCACCTATGGCCTGAACCTGGCAGCGGACACCCGCGCCAAAACCGTGGCCAAATCAGAAAACGACGAGCCGCAGCCCATTTGCGCGCCCCGGCCTGCCGAGACCCTGAAAAACGAAATTGCCGCCCTGCCCGAGGCGCAGCACCTGGTGCACAGTGGTGACTTTGCCGTCGTCGAATTCACTGCGGCACAAGCCCCTGGGCTCCTCAACGAAATCGGCCGATTGCGGGAAGTCACCTTCCGCGAGGTGGGTGAAGGAACCGGCCACAGCATTGATCTTGATCGTTTTGACGAAACCTATACTCACCTGTGCTTGTGGAACCACAAACAAGGCGAGCTGGTCGGCGCCTACCGCATCGGACGGGTGGATGACCTGCTCGGCCACTACGGCGCCGAAGGTCTCTACACCTCAACGCTGTTCAATTTTCAACCGCAACTTTTGGAGCGGCTGCACAACGCTCTGGAGCTGGGACGCTCGTTTATCCGCCCGGAACACCAGCGCTCTTATGCACCTTTGCTGCTACTGTGGAAAGGGATCGGTCATTATCTGGTCAACAATCCACATTACCGTTACCTGTTCGGCCCGGTGAGTATCTCCAACGACTACACCGCCAACTCGCGCCACCTGATGGTCGACACGTTGACACGCTACTTCATGGTTAAGGAATGGTCCGGGCTGGTATCGCCGCGCCTGCCGGTGCCGGTGACACCGTTGAAGATCCAAGGCCTATCCACCCAGCAGAGCGACCCGTTGCTGCGCGATATGGACGAGATTTCGGCGCTGGTCGCCGACCTGGAGAGCGACAACCGCGGTATCCCGGTGCTACTGCGCCACTACCTAAGCCTTGGCGGCAAACTGCTGGCCTTTAATCTTGATCCGGATTTCGGTCATGTGATTGACGGCCTGCTGCTGGTTGATCTGCAACAGACCGAACGCAAACAACTGCAACGCTACATGGGCCGGGAAGGTTACGCGAGCTACCTGGCGGCACAACACCAACAGACAGCAGCTTGCGCCTGACCATTCCCAGGCGAGAGACAACCATAAGCCAAACTCTTTGAGAATTATTTTTTTCCCTAAAAATAAGAAAGCGGTTGCGGGCATCTCTGCAAATCAGCTATACCTATCTCCGCCATGGCCTTTTTGTATACACGACAGGGCATAGCTCACAACAATTAAATACGTTCACCACGACAGTGTTCAGCTAGAGGAGTCACCAAGCCTCCGCGGCTGCTGAAAAGGGAATCCCGTGAAAATCGGGAACGGACCCACCGCTGTAACCGGGGACAACAATCGCATAACGCCACTGAAGAATGACGTCGGGAAGGCGCGATTGAAGGATGATCCGGAAGTCAGAAGACCTGCTATCGTGGTTTAATGTCAACAATACCGAAGGGGATGATTCGGTCGACATGCGCAAGGTCAAGGGTCATAATGGGAGCCCGTAACCGTCTGGTTACGGGCTCTTTTTTGTTTTCCACCTCGCCTGATGGTCTGAATCCTCCCCGTTTTTTATCCGATGTATTTTTTGTAATTACTCAGGGAGTGTTTCACCATGAAAAATCGCCACATTATTCGTTATGTCCTTTTTATATGTCTGCTGATGACGACACTGAGTCTCTCCAGCGCGTTTGCCGATGCAACAACGGACAGCATCCGGCTCGATGACATGGTGGTCACCGCCACCCGCTCGGAAAATTCCGCCTTTGCCACGCCGGTGACGATCAGTGTTGTCGATCAGCAAGAGATTCAGGAACAGAACGCCACCACCTTCACCGATCTGCTCGACGGCGTGGCCGGCGTCACCTTGAGCGGCGCCGGGCCGTGGGAAACCACGCCAACCATTCGCGGCATGGGCACCAACCGAGTGCTGGTGCTTTTCGACGGCGACCGCGAGACCAACCTGTGGGCGGGACGCGCGCCGCTGACACCGTTTATCGACAGCAGCGACATTGATCGGATCGAAGTGGTCAAGGGTCCCTCTTCTGTACTCTACGGCAGCGACGCCCTCGGCGGCGTCATCAACGTCATCACCAAGGAGGTGGCTCTGGCCGATGGCGACACCTGGCAGGCGCAACACCACATCGGCACACGCTATTCATCGGTGGATGACGGTGTGGTCGGCAACTACACGGTCACTGCCGGTGGTCACGGCCTCGGCATCCGCCTCAATGTGGCGGCCGAGGATCACGACGACTATGAAGTGGGCGATGGCGACGAGCTGCCTCACAGCCAGTTTGAGAATAAAAGCCTCGACTTGAAAACCCTCTACAACATCAACGACCACCACACGGTCAAGGCGGAGCTGCGCATTAACGACATCAACGACATGGGGGTAGCGCAAAAAGACCCGAGCGCGCCGGAATCTCACTTTACCCTGTACAATACCCGCAGCTATAAACTCGGTTATGTCGGCACCGACCTCGGTGCAGTGCAGCGTCTGGAAACCCGTGTGTTTCATGTCGATCAGAAACGGCGCTTTGTCGGCGATTTTCCCAACACGGCCAAACAGGTCCACAACCTGAAGCAAAACACCATCGACACCACCGCCACCGGCGGCTCGCTGCAGGCCACCTTTGCGCCGGGACGGAATCAACAGTGGGTCACCGGCCTGGAGATTGTCCATGAAACCACGGATTCCGATGAATCGCAGCAGATCTTCAGCACCACCAACGAATCGCTGAAAAAGCTGCTCACTTTTCAGCCTTTGCCCGACGGCGAACGTGACCATCTGGGGCTGTTTGCCCAGGATGAAATCATGATCAGCGAAGATTGGAGCCTGACCCTCGGCGGTCGCTACGATTACTTTGCCGCCGATGCCGACGATGTCACCATGAGCCAGACCAGCTACGGCAGCAACGGTGCCGCCACAATCGCCTCGGTCAATAAATTTTCCCGCGAAACAGATCAAGCCGCCACGTTCAGCCTCGGTTCACTCTACGCCCTGAGCAACACCCTGCACCTGACCGCTAATCTGGCCACAGCGTTTCGTGCTCCGGACCTGTTTGAGCGCTATTCCACCCGTGGCGGTGGCAGCCAGGTGATTATCGGCAACCCGGATCTGGATGCCGAATACACCTACAATGCCGATCTGGGTCTCAAGTACCTGTCTTCCCGCGCCAGTGGCTATGTCAGTGTGTTTTACAACCGCATTGATGACTACATTGATCTGGTCAAACAGGACAGTTCATTCCTCGGCTCTATTCCCACCTACGGTTACGTCAATGTCGAGGATGCGGAGCTGTACGGCATCGATGCCGAAGCCACCATCAGTCTGACATCACGGCTGGATGTGGAAACAGCCATCGCCTGGGTGGAAGGCAAAGATCGTGACACGAATGATCATCTCAGTGCCATTGCCCCGCTCAACGGCCGCATCGGTCTGCGCTACGCTGCGCCGTTGAGCAACGGCATGCGCTACACCCTGCGCGCCCAGGCCACCCTCTACGACCGTCAACGCAATGTGTCGGACAGCGAAAAAGAGACGCCGGGCTATACCACTGTTGATCTGCATGCCGGGCTCAACCTTGGGGCCTGGGCCATGTTTGACGCCATCGACCTGAACGTCAGCCTGAAAAACCTGCTTGACCGCGGCTACCGCAGCCATCTGCGTTCCAGCCAGGCGACCTGGCTCTACGAACCGGGCCGCAATATTGTTGTGGGACTGCAGTGCACCTTTTAACGGATAGGGTTTCTGTTGAATTCGACAGCCCACTTAAAAACAAAACCGTCAATTCAACCGTCATCCCCGCGCAGGCGGGGATCCATGCTCCATCATTGAAATGGGATTCCCGCCTGCGCGGGAATGACGTGACTATGAGTAGTCTCCAAAAGACTTGGACGAACGTCGATGGTTTGTACCAACGTCATGGAACAATCAAACGAGGATAACACGATGATGCCTTTGCGACACATAGCCAGACTCCTTGTCACCGGGCTGTTGCTCGCCATCACAAGTTCGTTCGTCGGCGCGGCCACCGATTGCGGTGGCTCGCGCACGGTAACGGACCTGGCCGGACGCCACGTGGAGGTGCCCGTTCCGGCCCAGCGGCTGGTGGGCATCCATTCCGCTCTGAGTATGCTGTGCTATCTGAACCTTGCCTCGCAGGTGGTCGGCGTGGAGCAGGAGGAAAAGGATCCGCGTCAGTGGCTGGGTGGCAGCGGCCGCTCCTATCGACTGGCCCATCCCCAGCTCGGCGAATTGCCCGGTATCGGTTCACGCCGTCAGATCGACGCTGAGGCGCTGATCACACTGCAGCCCGACGTCATCTTCATGGGCTGGGGCACGCCGCAGGCCGCCGATCGCCTCCAGCAGCAGACCGGCGTTCCGGTGGTGATGGTGCACAACGGCAACCTGACCAGCCAGCGCCATCGGTTTGAACAATCGCTGAATCTGATTGCAACGATCTGTAATCGCCGGGAGCGCGCCGAACAGATCAAGGCGTTCATCGACGCCAGCCTGGATGATCTGCACCAGCGCATCAAAGGGCACACCTCATCCACGACATGCTATATCGGCGGCCTCAATTTCCGTGTCGCCCACGGCCTGCTCGGCACCAGCCGCGACTATCCGCCGTTTGTGCTGCTCAACGCCCACAACATCGCCGACGCCATCACGCCCCCAAAGAATCTGATCAAAGGGCGCTTTTCCATGGCTGCGGAAAGTTTAATCAAGGCCGATCCCGAGGTAATCTTCATCTGTGCCAGCGGTGCATCTCTGGTACACAACGACCTCAACCATCCGGCGTTTGCCGCGCTCAGCGCGGTACGCAACCAGCGTCTGTATCGCATCATTCCCCATTACTACGCAGCCAGCCCCGATACGGTGCTGGCCGAAACCTATTACATGGCCACCATCCTCTACCCCGAGGCGTTTGCCGATGTCGATATCGCGGCCACGGCTGACCGCTTTTACCGCTTCTTTGTCGGCGCACCGCTCTACCGGGAGATGGCGGAACTGTTCGGCCCGTTCGCGCCGTTCACCGCAGAGGGTAGACCGTCATCATGAGCCTGCGCCACGCCTATCATCAGCGCCAGCGTCGTTTGACCGTGGGCTGGCTGGCGACCCTGCTGGTGCTGGGCCTGATCACCCTGCTCGCACTGACCAGCGGCGCGATGGATGTGGACTGGCGTCAGCTGTGGTGCGGTGACGGCCAAACCCTCAGCGCGTCGCAACGCGTCCTGCTGCACATCCGCCTGCCGCGTGCCTGCAGCGCCATTCTCGGCGGCGCGGCTCTGGCCACGGCCGGGCTCATCCTCCAGGTGTTACTGAACAATCCACTGGCCTCCCCCTCCACCCTGGGCATCTCCCAGGGCGCGTCGTTCGGCGCAGCGTGCGGCATCTGGCTGCTGTCGTCGGGTCCGGCGCTGACCGTGTCGCCGTGGCTGGTCACCGGCCTGGCGTTTAGCGGCGCCATGGCCACCACCCTGCTGATCCTTGCCTTGAGCCTGTGGCGTAACTGCGGCCGTGAAACCATCATCCTTGCCGGGGTGGCGCTCAGCGCCCTGTTTGTCGCCGCCACCACCCTGTTGCAATATCTGGCCGACGACACCCAGCTGGCCGCCATCGTCCACTGGAGTTTCGGCGATGTCGGGCGTGCCGACTGGCGCGATCTGCGTCTGCTGGCTCTGGTCACGCTGGTTGGTTTGGTGGCACTGTGGAGTCAGCGCCGCACCTTTAACGCCCTGCTGTGCGGTCACGACACCGCCACCACCCTCGGCCTGAATGTCATCCGGTTGCGGCTGGCCGGGGTCACTCTGGTGGCACTGATGACCGCCACCACCGTCACCCTGCTCGGTGTCATCAGCTTCATCGGCCTGGTTGCCCCCCATCTGGTGCGGTTACTGGTTGGCGATAATGTGGTGGCACGGCTGCCGTTGTGCGCCCTGAGCGGCGCCATTTTGTTGCTGCTCGCCGACCTCATCGGGCGCACCGTGTTCGCACCGCTGACCTTTCCCGCCGGGGTGGTCACCGCGTTCCTCGGCGCACCGTTGTTCCTCGTGCTTTTGTTCAGCCGGGAGCAACCATGGACCTGACCCTGCATCACCTGCATTTTGCCTATCGCGGCGGTCATCCGGTGCTCAATGGTCTGGACGCCACCCTGGCCGACGGCCAACTCACCGCCCTGCTCGGCGTTAACGGCTCCGGTAAATCGACCCTGCTCAAACTGATGGCCGGGATTCTGACGCCTGACAGTGGCAACATCGTCCTCGGTGCGCCGCTGGATCAATCCCTGCGTCAGCTTGGCCCGCGACGTATCGCCCACTACTGCGCCTATGTGGCTCAGAACTCCCAGCCGCCAACCCTGACGGTGTTTGACTACGTGCTGCTTGGTCGCCTGCCCCATCAAGGCGGTTGGTCGGCTCGTCCTTCAGCAACCGACCTGGAATTGGTTGAACAGAGCCTGAATCACATGGAACTCATCGATCTGGCCCACACGCCCATGACCAAATTGAGCGGCGGTCAGGTGCAGATGGCAGTGATCGCCCGCGCCCTGGCCCAACAACCGGCCATCCTGCTGCTCGACGAACCCACCAACAACCTCGATCCCAAACATCAGGTGCAATTGATGGATAAATTGCGCGCAGCCAGTCGTGAGAAGCGCACTACGGTGATTTTCAGCATGCATGACATCAACCTGGCGCTGCAGTGGGCCGACCGGGCCATGTTGTTGCACGAAGGGCGGCTGTTGCGTCATATCCCAACGGCGCAATTGACCACCGGCGACCTGTCGACCCTGTTCGGATTACAGTATCGGATGCTTGAAGGGCAGAACAAGCAACGCTGGTTTCAACCGGAGGTATGACCTTTTGTCCTGAATGCCACTAGAATTTTGTCATGGGAAAGACCACCTGTCGGAGCGAATTTATTCGCGAATTATTCAGGTAGTGATCCTTTTCATAATGGAAATTCGCGGCTGAAGCCGCTCCTACAATCTACAATTTCAAATATGCTGAGGTTTTAGTTTAAAGGGAAAGGGCAGCAAAACCGGGATTGTCCCGAACGGGTGCTGACCCAGGCTTTTGCGGTGCAAACCACCACTGTTCCATGGCCCGTAAACCTCAGGGACAGCCCCAGGAAGGGCTTGGGATCGTGGCGAGTTGACTACAGAATTGCTTAAACTAGTGCTCTGACAACACTAAATTTTCGGGTCTGGCTTCGCCTCGTACCATTCTCACTGCGTTGCAAAATCTTGAAGTGGAGTGGCCACTTCGGCGATTTCGCGCCTTGTGAGAACGGCACGATGCTGTGCCATACACTCGAATTTTTAGCATTGACAGAGCACTAGCTTTTGTCCCGCCGTTCCCCGCCAAGTCAAAAAGAAAAAGGCTTCACAAACGATACCATACGCCTGTGAAGCCTGATTCATGCTGTGAAGCGATTTGAGCCGGAAAGGTTACATTCCCGGCAACGCATCCAGAAGCATGCCGTCAGCGGAGCTGTTCAACTGGAAGGCGGCAACAGCCTGATCCGCGCGATAGTGGATATAGCTTGCCTCATCCAGCTCCTGACCAAAGAGGTTTTCAGCAACATCAACGACCTTCTCCTGTCCATTGAGCTGGATTTCTGTGCTGGCGATAACATGGCCTGCATCGTTGTAGGCCGTCAGCGTCAACTGGGCGCTATCCTCTGTGGTGTTGACAAAGGCGACCCCGGTCCATCCTTCATGATCAATTTTAGGCAGGATGCCGTCGTAACCTGTCAGGCCGACAGCACTGAAACCGGCCAGCTGACGATTATCGTGTTGGCCGAACAACTCCAGTCCGCTCAGCTTGGAGAACATGCTGTCCGCAGTCACCTTGAACCAGGCACACTGGTCAGGCAGGTTAAGACTTTGAGCTGTACCGACAAGTGTGCCGTAGCCTTCAACCGTTTGACTTTGTGTGTCGAGAAGCTCCCCTTCCTGACTGTACGCGTACAACGTTGCGTTGATTGCAAAAGCCGCCGGATTATACACGGAGACACCTGTCCACCATGTTCCATCGCTGGCAACATGAGGGAAATAGATCGCACTGGCCTGAGAATTGTTGAGTTGCAGACCGGCCAATTGATTATCATGTCCAAACAATTCAAGGCCAATCACCTCTTCCGTATTGCGGATAACCGCCGATTGAATCTGTGAGGCGTCCTCTCCTGCCAGCAGGGAGGCAACCGTGAACGCTTGATGCTGCCCTGGCGCGATGGTCGCCGTTGCCGTTTGTCCGGTGTTGAATTCAAACGTTAATGTTTTTGCCGTCAGTCCGGTATTGAGAAGAGCGATTCCCGTCCACCAGTTTCCATTACTTGCAATATGTGGAATCAGCAATGTTGCGTTCTGGTTGCTGCCACCAGCGGGAATAGCTGCACGATAGTGGCCGCTGGTATAAAACTTCTCGTAACCGCACACACACGCACCATCGCTGTCAAACGTCAGATAACGGATCGATTCGGCCGCGTCAAAAATCTGCTTCACATCGCGTTGGTAACGGGCGTGCGGAGAAAGAACAAGATCAATAGCGTCAGCCAGTTCAGCGCCGTCAGCACCATAGGCATGTAACGTTCCATTCAACACCGCGGAGGTAGACAGATTGACCAGACAGATTTCAGTGTCCCAGTTACCGTCGCAGGCGATATGAGGGAAATAGATCACGTAGGATTCAATTTCATCCCATTGAGCATAAAGAGAGACATTCGAGTCGTCGATCTCAAAAGAGTCTCCGTCGTTATAACTGTCCCCCTGCCCGTCGGCGCGGGTATTCCAGTTGACAAACTCAAAGCCGGAGCGTGTCAATACTCCTGTGTTACCCAACACCGTTACCGAATCGCCCTCGTCATAATCCTTAGTATCCGTCGGGACCTCCCCACCGGTGTTACCGTTACCGCGGTAGGTGACGCTGTACGTGTTTTTGCTCCACTGGGCATGGAGGATGACATCCTCACTGCCCATAACAAACGTATCCCCCTCTTGATAACCCGTACCGCTGCCGGCGGCGACCGTGTTCCAACCGGTAAAAGAGTACCCATCCCTGACCAGAGTGCCGATATTTCCTAAAACCGTCACGCTATCGGCGGTATTGTAGTCGTTGCCATCCGTCGGCACGCTGCCGCCGGTGTTGCCGTTGCCGTCATAAGTGACGTTGTACACGCCCTCAACCGTGATTGTCGCCGTAACATTGGCTCCGGCATGATCATCATTGTCCGTCGCGGTGACGGTAATCAGCCGATCCGTTGTATCCGGTGAAACACTGTCATTATTGTAACGAATCGACTCAATCAGCATTTGCATGGTTGCGGCATCAACCGATACTAAATTTACGCTGATAGCGAGTTGCCCGGTGGCCGCACTGTAGCCGGCAATCGTCACGACTTCGCCATTAACGGTCTGAGCGCCGCTGCCATAGGTTGAGCTGAGACTCTCTGAGACGCCATCAGGTCGATTGGTTAACACAAGGGTCAGCGTATTGAAGGTGCCGTCATCGCTGATGGCGGAATCACTATCTGCAACGGCCACGGCTCCGCCGCCCGCCACGAAGGTGCCGAAATATCCGCCATTGACTGCGCCGCTGGAATCATCGCCATCCAGATCGATGATCGGTGCCCGCAGCAGAGAAACGATGACGTCCTGATTTGCCGAGGTGGCGGTGCCGCCATCGCCGTCATCTACCGTCAGGCGGACAGTCCGGTCAAGAGTGTTTGCCGTCGCGGCGTCACTGTTGCCGTATTGTACGGCGGAGATCAGATCGCGGACACGGGCGGGGGTGGCGTCTGCGTTGAGGGTGACGACCAGAGGTGCACCGCCGCTGCCGCCGACAAAGGTGCCGATGGTTACGCCGTCGGTATGGGTCACATTCGTCCCGGAGGTGGCAATAGTGCCCACAGCGCCGATCAACAACAGGTCTTCACCCGTCTGCGCATTGCCAATAACTGTCACCGTAAGAGAGCCACCGGAGAAATCCACGGAATCAACGTCGTCAAGTGTGGCGTTACCGTTGAGATCGAGACCAACACTATTGCCGCCGATACTGAATGTCACGGCATCACCGTTGAGCTTGGTGATCACCGGAGCGTCATTAACGGCATTGACGGTAATCGTCGCCGTGGCACTTGTCGCGGATAGCCCGCCGCCGACACCATCGGTTGCGGCCTGAACATCGAAGCTGCCGTCTGAGGTACTGTTTGCTGTCGGAGTAAACTTGAGCCCGGCGTTGCCTTCGGCAAAGGTGATAAACGCGTTATCGGCAATGGCCGTCGTACCATCGTTTTGATACAGGGTGCCGCCGCTGATATTGGTGATTTTGAAATGGGTGACTTCGGCGTCGTCTACAGCATTGCGGCTGATCACCAGCCCTGAGGTGGTCTGCGTGTCTTCATCCGTTGTCGCAGACGTCACGCCGGGGGTATCGCCGGTTCCGGTGATATCCAGGTTGACCGTCCCCAGCGAGACATCCGTTCCGCCGCCACTACCGGTGGCGCCACCGTCATTGGCGGTCAGAGTCAAGGTCGCGGCATTGTTTCCGTAGGTATTACTGCTGCCGGTATATTGGATATTTGCTGCCGTGTTGAGATAGGTATCAATGTTGGCAACGGTTCCGGCCAGGGTCAGGGTTGCACTGCCGGAGCCGCCGACGGTCACGCCGCCACCACTGGAAGCGGTCAACGTTCCGGAATCGACACTGAGCGCCAGGGTCATGGCGCTTGCCGCGGAATCGACATCACTCAAGGTCGCCGCGCTTAAATCAACGTTGCTTAAGGTGTCTTCAATAACGGTGATGTCCGTTGGCAATGCCGTCATCGTGGGATCGTCATTGACCGCTGTGACCGTGACCGTGACATTGGCATTGGTGCTGGTGCCGCCGTCACCGTCACTGATGGTGGTTTGCACCGTCCGTGCTCCGGTGGTCGGTGTGGCGTTATCCGTATTCACATAGGTGACGGCGCGGAGCAGGCTTTGCACATTTGCCGGAGTCGCATTAACGGTGGTGAAATTGACCACCAGATCATTGCCGACGGCAATGGTGTTGCCGAGCGTGCCCACTACGGAGCTGCTGACACTGACATTCGATCCGGCCGTTAGCCCGGCCAG
Source organism: uncultured Desulfuromonas sp. (assembly GCF_963678835.1). Taxonomy (NCBI): domain Bacteria; kingdom Pseudomonadati; phylum Thermodesulfobacteriota; class Desulfuromonadia; order Desulfuromonadales; family Desulfuromonadaceae; genus Desulfuromonas; species uncultured Desulfuromonas sp. The sequence continues at coordinate 654,544 of NZ_OY787470.1, read as the reverse complement.
GGACACCGTCCCTGTGGTGTCAAGGCCCAGTTGATCTTCGGCGCCGTCTTTTCCGGAAGTGATGGTCACCGTCAGAGCGCCACCGTTGAAATCGCTGCTGTCGACATCGCTGACTGTCGCGTCACCGCCGACATCAATGGCAGTTGCCGCATCGTCTTCATCATAGGTCAGACTGTCGCCGTCCATATTTGCAATCACGGGAGCATCATTGCTTCCGGCGACCGTCACCGTGACATCAGTGACGGCGCTGGTGCCGCCATCGCCGTCACTGATGGTGGTCCACACCGTCCGTGCTCCGGTGGTCGGCGCATCGGTGTCCTTATTCTCATAGGTGACAGCGCGGAGCAGAGTCTGAACATTCGCCGGTGTCGCATTGGCCGTGGTGAAATTGACCACCAGATCATTGCCGACGGCAATGGCATTACCGAGCGTGCCCACCACGGAGCCACTGACACGGACATTCGATCCGACCGTTGTTCCGTCCAGGGTTACTGTCCCCAAGGCAAGATCAAGCAGGTCTTCGCCGGCGTCTCCTCCAGTGATGGTCACCGTCAGAGTGCCACCGTTAAAATCGCTGCTGTCGCTATCCGTCACCGTGGCGGCCGTGCCCTGATCAATCATGGTCGCCGCATCGCCTTCCGTATAGGTAAAGCTATCGCCGTCCAGATTGGAGATTACCGGTGCGGCGGACGTTGGAGCCTCAAAATCCAGATCGTCGAGGCAGAGCTCCCAAAAACTGCCACTAATCGTCACTGAAGTGATGTTGTAAAAATCTGAATTATCTGAAAAATCCAACCCCTGTTGAGAGAACCGACCATCCGCATTTGGAGATAAAACAACGTCATCACCCCCCAGTGGTGTAATCGTCAGAGCTTCGTTGTTGATCAAGGCATCAATCGAAATGCTTTTTAAATAAAAAGAAGCAGCATCCTCAGCTGTGATGGTTAACGATGCCGCAGAACCGGAAACCGTACCAAAATTCACGTAATAGTCCGTCCCGCCGTCACTCAAGGCACTATCAGAACCATTTCCTATTATTGTCGACTCCGTCCGATTCACCATCGTGTAGGTAATACCGTCGTTACTAAACTGATCGGCGTAAGTCGTTGTAAAACCACTATCATCATCATAATTTTCATCGGAGGGAACCGCGTAGGCAATGTTGAACCACATTGAAACAAAAAGAAACGTCATAAAAAACAGTCTGCTCAACTTCCCATAGGGCATGGTTTCCTCCGTAGTTAACCGCACGTTGTTTCTCTACCGAAATTCTTGAAAGGCGGCCCACGATCGTCAAGTCAAATCATGGGCCGCAACATTAAAAGATTATTGGCGGGGGGGAAAGATCCCCTCGCAGGCGATAATATACTCAATGGCCAGATAGGGCTGCATGTTGGGAAACTGCACCGCCTGCCCTTGGCCGGTATGGCCGATTATTGGCGGGGGGGATAGATCCCCTCGCAGGCGATAATATACTCAATGGCCAGATAGGGCTGCATGTTGGGAAACTGCACCGCCTGCCCTTGGCCGGTATGGCCGATTGTTCCCGTCATAGTCGCCGAATGCGGCTGGACGCTGCCGGACAGCCCGGAAACCGCCACGTTTTTATTGGCATCACCACGATACAGGGGGACGCCGCGGCTGCTAGAAGTCGGTGCACCAAAATAATCCCCCTGCTGGGCAACACCACGCTCCCCTGGATCCGTGGAAACATTCATGGTCAGATCAACGGTGGTGGATTGCGCAATTTCAATATTCCCCTCGGATAATTCGTGGGTATGGCTCGGCAGATTGTTGACACTCAGGGCCAGATTTTGCACAGCGTCGCCGCCAGCTTCCCCCTGGGAATACTGGCCTCCCTGTGGGCTCGTCCCCGCGCCGAGGGGGACACGACCACGCAAGTCCGGCAACTGGAACGTGCTATACCCGTCGCCGCCATAAGTGGTGCCGATTAAAGAGAACAATGACTGGTATTCATTAATTGGAATGCGCTGCCCATGGCAAAAAAGCCATCCTTTCGGCGCAAAACTTCCCGACCACATCATAATCATCCCGATAAATGGTTCCATTAACTTGCTCCTTTCGCTCATGTGTGTGTGTTATCCCTGATGCTGCCCCTCCATGCGGGAGGACTGGTTCAGGGTATTGATGAGCCCGCATCGTGATAAACGCTGAAAAAACGCCTGCGGTCGCTGCTCGTCAGTGGTGCATGGCAATATACCCCGTCTAAAATAGACAAAAATGAATAAATATTCAACCGTAACCAATTTATTTTTTTTCATTTTATTTCAATGTGAATTTAATTGGTCCGCCAGCGCTCCAGCAACCGTTTCACGGTGCGTCTAACAAAACGGTTTAAACACGTCCCCACGGCCATAAATGACCAAACAAATCCGGAAACACGATCTGATATTCGTATCGGGAGTTTGGGAAAAAGAGCTGGTACCCCTTGAACAAAGAGACGTGCTTGTCGCAGACGGCAGAGAAGGTTATAGTGATGCAGACGATATTCGCCTGTTTATTCTTCCCAACACAACGGCTGAAACAACAATGGACAACCTCTGGCTGCACGCATTCACTGTTTTCATGGGCTTTTTTGCCATTATGAACCCCATTGCCAACGTGCCGGTGTTTATTGGCCTGACCAGTGACGATGACACTAAAACCACGGCGGCCATCGCCTTTCGCGCCCTGCTACTGGCCTTTGCAATTGTCGCCCTGTTTTCCGTGACCGGAAAAATCATTTTTGAACTGTTCGGCTTGACCTTGCCGGCATTTCGCCTCACCGGCGGCTTACTGGTTTTTTTGGTCGGATTTCACATGCTGCAGGGCAACCATTCGAGTGTTCAGCACCCGAGCCATGCCGAAAAGCAAAAACCTGCCGAAGACTCTCTCGGTATTGCCGTTTCGCCACTGGCGATGCCAATCCTTGCCGGTCCCGGCACCATTGCCACGGCCATGAATTTTTCTTCGGGTGGTGGTATCACCGAACTGCTGGTGACCATCTCCATGTTCGGAGTGCTCTGTGTTCTAACCTACATCCTGTTTATTTTCGGTGAAAAACTGGTTTTTTTCATCGGACCCAGCGCCTTGGGCGTGATCACCCGGATGATGGGTCTGATTCTGGCATCAATCGGAACGCAAATGGTCATTGAGGGCATTCGCGGCGCCTTCTCACTGGCCGGGTAAAGACATCACCAATTCAACCATAAACGGAATAATATCCCTTCTGCTGCTAAACCCTCGCATTCACAGCGTAAAAATGCTACAAAGAATCCGGGGTTAAACGTTTTCAACGCGTGCCAAGCCTTATTTAAAACGTTATCTACAATGCAATATCAATCTCACTGACAACCACCCCGCCAACTCGGATGCCTGGAAGAAAGGCGACCGGATTGTTATCACTCCGCCGGGAGAGACATGCGTATTTTAATGCTTCTGTTTGTCATGCTCGTGGGCTTTTTCACCACAGCTTGGGCGACAAACGGCATGAATATGATCGGTTATGGTGCTGTATCCAGTGCCATGGGGGGAGCGGACCTGGCTCTGGTTGACAATGTCACGGCCATGAACATCAACCCTGCCGGGCTCAGCGGCTGCTGCGGTGGCGAAATCAGTGTCGGCGACAGTATGCTGCAGCCACGCAACCATCATCAGGATCAGCACGGCAACAATCTCCTGGCCGATGAACAACTGTTTCACCTGCCGCTGCTGGCCTGGGCCCAGCCCATCAAAAATTCCCCTTTCATCTTCGGTCTTGGTTTTTTCGCTCAGGGCGGCATGGGGTTGCGCTATAAGGGCCTGCGTATGCCGTTTGCCGATCAGGTGGCCATGTCCCAGGAGTATGATGAGCTGTCCAGTGGCATCAGTTACATGAAAGCCACGCCGACGCTGGCCTGGCGCAGTGAAGACCGCCGCCTGAAACTGGGAATCTGTTTGCAGGGCGGTTATGCCACAGCCAAAATGGATATGTTCCCCCATACCAGTCTGGCCGTTGATGACGATGGCGACGGCACCAATGCGTTTTCTTTTTTCGGCATGAGGTTGAAAGACTCGCGCGCCTGGGCAACGGGTCTGCGGTTGGGCTTTCAATACCAGTGGGGAAATCTGACGGTTGGCGGTGCTTATCTGACCGAATCAAAACTGACCTATAAAGACGGCAATGCGCAGATTAATTACTCGGCTCTGGGGGAAGGATTGGTCGATTATGATGCCGAATTATCTGGATTTAACTGGCCACGTCAGGCTGGTCTCGGCTTCAGTTACCGGATTGGCGACACCGTGAAAGTGGCCATGGATGTCGACTGGATCAACTGGTCCAATGCCGTTAAGAATGTCCGCTTGAAGCTTCACCAGAGGGGCAACGACCAAGTGCCCGCGTCATTGGCTTACGGCTACCCCATGTCGTGGCGCGACCAATGGGTGATCGCCGTAGGATTGGAATATCGCTGCACCGACAACCTGCGCCTGCGCTTAGGGTACAATCACGGCAATAATCCCATTCCGGGAAAAAACCTCTTCCCGTTTTTCCCGGCGATTGTGACCGATCATGTGACAGCGGGGACCGGACTGAAATGGCAAAAGTGGCAGGTTGACCTTGCCCTGGAGTGGGCGTTAAAGAAAAAAGCCTCTGGCGACAACGGCCTGTTCTGCCATCATGGTTACAGTGCCGAAGTCTCGCAGTTTACCAGCCATGTGATGGTGACACGTCGCTACTGAAACGAAAAGCATACATTGAGATGAAACCACATCACATCTTTGCCGATGCTCCTGATGGAGCCACCCTCGATCAGTTTTACACGGCTCTCCAACAGGAGTATGCCGTGCGCGGTGCGTTGATGGCCGACGCCCACCTTGGTTATGCCCTGCCCATCGGCGGTGTTATTGCGACGCAGGATGTCATTGTCCCGGCCTGGGTGGGCTACGATATCGGCTGTGGCATGTGCGCGCTGCCAACAACCTTTGACGCAACAGAGATTCATGCCCATGGTGAGGCAATCTTCAACGCCATTTACCAAGCGGTGCCGGTGGGGTTTCACCACAACCGCCAGGAAACCACCTGGAACCATGAACATCTTCCCCGCAGCCCTTTTCTGGCTAAATTATTTGCTGAAAACGGCCTGCTGCAGCTGGGCTCACTGGGTAGCGGCAATCACTTCATTGAGATCGGTCGTGACGGCAACAACCGGGTGTGGATCATCGTCCATTCCGGCTCACGCAACCTCGGCCATTCGGTGGCCGGCTATTACATGAAACAGGCTGCCGGAGGGACAAAAGCGCGTCAGGGCCACGATGGCCTGGCGGTGGATTCGGCAGCGGGACGTGACTATCTGATGGATTTGGCCTTCTGTCTGGCTTTTGCCTTACAGAACCGCCATGAAATCATTGGTCGGGTGGTGGAGCAGATTCAGCGTTATTGCACCGGCAAGGCGCAGTGGTCAGAGCTGATCAATCGCAATCATAATCACGCCGAGGGAAAAGACGGTTTGTGGATTCACCGCAAAGGTGCCACCCACGCTGAGGCAGGTATGATGGGCGTAATTCCCGGCAATATGCGGGACGGCTCGTTCATTGTTGAAGGCAAAGGCAATCCGCTATCGCTGTGGTCGAGTTCGCACGGAGCCGGACGGGTATTGAGCCGCAAAGCGGCTAAGGATCAGTTGAGCATGAAGGCCTTCCGTTGCAGCATGGACGGCATTGTCGCCCGCGTCAGCAAAAAGACCCTCGACGAATCGCCGTTGGCTTACAAAAATATCTTTACCGTTATGGACCAGCAAAAAGATCTGGTGACGGTGCATGCCCACATCAAACCGTTGATCAACATCAAGGGCTAGTCGATCCTTTGTCGCGTTTTTTTTCGTGCTCCATCCGGGCACGGTATTGATTGAGAACCGTGACAATGGCCAGCACTTCGGCCCGGGTCATATAGGGGCGTCCACTCTCTTTAAGGGATTCAAAAAAAGGATCAAAAGCGGTGACGCCCTGGTGATTGAGATCCGACTGCAGTGCTTTTGGCGATTGATCATCCTTTTTAAATAAAAAAGCACGTTGCGCATACTGGATCCCGGCCTGAGCCAGGCGTTGGACGACAATTAGAAACAGGACTCCGCACAACAGGAAAAACGTGGCGGCCGTCGCCTGAATATCAACAGAGGTCCAGGTTGACGGAAAAAACTGCGGATGCCAGGGCATGGTGACAAAATAACCGGCGGCTCCCGTCAGCATCATGGTCACATTGCGCCGCAACCAACCGATCCGGCGACGGCCCAACACCATATCGCCCACCAGCACCATGGCAACGAGCAGCAGAGCACCGTGCCACCACGGTTGACCAAACAGCATTGTCACCAGAACCGCCACTACGCACAACGCCAGTACCGGTAGCAATGCACCGAGAAAACTGCAAAAACTACGCACCAGGCTACCACGACGAATTCGGGCAATTTCCCGTCCGGAGAGGGGGATATAGAGATGCAGGCCTTGTTGATCGGGTATGGATTGAGATGAGGGCATGGGCTGTGATCTCTGTCAGGTTTTCGAGGCTGAAATTGTCCCGTCAGACATCACCGTGAAGCGAAATGCCCAAGGGAAGACACTGCCCCATAAAACCATCCTCAGACATCAGGATCAAATCATTTATTACCAAACGGTGCTTTTCATCTCAATCAGGTGGGATCGTTCGCACAAAAGAAACGCCCAACTTAGTCTCCAGCAAGCGGATAAACTCGTCCTTTGGCAGCGGCCTTGAAAACAGATAGCCTTGGCCAAAACGGAACCCCATGAGATTAAGACACTTATGTTGCACCGATTCTTCAATCCCCTCGGCAACGAGGCTCAGTCCCATGACACGGGTGAAGGTGACCAACGCTTCTGCAATAGCAGCATCATTGACGTCCCGATGGACATCGGTGACAAACGCACGGTCCAACTTGAGCTTTGATACCGGAAACTGTTTCAGATAGGCAAGCGATGTATAACCGGTGCCAAAGTCGTCCAGAGCAATCTTGAACCCTTTAGAGCTTAACGCGTTCATGGTCTCAATCGCTTTGCCGACATCATCAAGCATCATACTTTCCGTCAATTCCAATTCCAGAAGTGAGGGAGGGATATCATGAAACGTCACAATCTCGACAAGCTCATCGGTAAATCCGGGTTCAAGAAACTGGCGGGCCGACACGTTAACGGCAATAGGAAACCAATTTCCCGAGCTCTGATGGTATCCTCTAATCGTTCGACAGCACTCCTCAATAATCCAGCGGCCGAGAGCAATGATCAGACCACCTTCTTCCGCCACAGGAATCATGCGGTCCGGCGACACCCAGCCCAGCTCGTCACTGTGCCAACGCAACAATGCTTCAGCGGCGACAATATCCCCTGAGGCCAGATCAACCTGCGGTTGATAATAAAGTTGTAGTTGGTTCTTCTCCAGAGCACGACGCAACCGCGACTCAATGGTCAGATACTCCTGAGCCTTGTCCGCCAATTCAGCAGAGAAATAGCACATCCGGCTGCGTCCCTGGCGTTTGGCCTGATGCATGGCATTGTCGGCATTGGCCATCAACGTCACATCATCGACGCCATCTCCGGGATAAAGAGCCACGCCAATGCTGGCAGTGATAATCAGTTCAGCCCCATCGATCATCATCGGTTCAGAAATCGCCTGCAACATTTTCTGGGCTATGCGCGTCGCATCCACCTCATCATTGAGACAGGTCACCAGAATGGCAAATTCATCGCCACTGAGTCGCGAAATAGTATCCTGCTCGCGGCTGACACGTTTGAGACGGGCGGCAACCTCAATCAACATACGGTCACCGGCGACATGACCAAGAGAATCATTGATCCGTTTGAAATAATCGAGATCGAGAGAAAAAACCTGCACCTCCATCTCTTTGCGGCTCTGGGCACGCTTGATAGCCTGCTGCAGACGATCGCGAAACAGCACCCGGTTGGCCGAACCCGTCAGAGGGTCGGTTTGAGCCAACTGCAGCATTTTTTCTTCCCACGCTTTTTCCTCACTCAAATCAGCACTCACCGCGACATAGCGCGTTGTCTTCTCGTCAGGCTCTTCCACCGTTTCAATCCGCAACCATTGCGGCAGACTGTGCCCGAGACGATGACGAATCCAGATCTCTCCTTCCCAGCGTCCCTCGTCATGTAACTGCTTAACCGCGTGAGCATAAAACTCACAGTCATGACGTTCTGACTGGAGGAACAGAGGAAGTTTGTTCAGTAAATCCTCTTCCGAATAGCCGCTGAGAGCGCAAAACGTCTTGTTGACGGCCAGGACTTCTCCGCTATCATCCGTGATCATCACCGCATCATTACTGTGATCGACAACCGCTGACAGTTCCCGCAAACGCTGATCTTTTTCGCGTCGGCTGCTGATATCGCGGACCGCAGACATCACACAAGGCTCGCCCCGGTAATCAATCACAACGCTGCGAATTTCAACAGGAAACTGATGGCCATCCTTATGTTTATAGGTGAATTCAAACAGAATGGATTGACTCTCAAGTACCTGGCGATATTTCTCATTGAGAACTTCTTTTTCTTCGGCATCACACAGCGTGCTGAAATGTTGATGGTTCAGTTCCGCAAACGTACGACCGAGCATCTCTTCATAGGATTTATTACACAGCAGCAACTCGCCGTTAAGGCTGCGGACCGTCAGTCCGTCGACACTGTAATCAAACAGGGTCCGGTACTCGTCGAGACTCCGTTCGAGCTCCTCCTGCAACTCTTTGAGTTTGCGTTGACTGTGATACTGTTCGGTAATATCAAGAAGCACCAACTGAATCAGCGTCTGTTCTTCCAAAACAATTTGACTGCCGAGAATCTCAACGCACAAGTCAAGAGAAGAGAGATAAGCCGTTTCGCTGTGATGCCCCTTCTGTTTAATCGTTTCTATAAACGTCTTTATTTTCAGCCAGTTCGTCTTATTATGAAACTGACGCAAATTGCTGACATCCATCGTTTCCGGCAACTTGAACAAACGGCGCGCAGCGTTATTGAACCGCAGCAATTCACCGCTTTGCGACATGACAAAAATAGCTTCCTGAGCCTGGTCAAACAGACTGCTGTAATAATGCTGCTCTCGCAACACCCCGGCATAAAGAGGGTCAAGGCCAAATCGCTTGATAAACAGCCACAAGAGCTGACTGAGCACAACACAACCAAAAACAAGCAACGCAATGGTTCCCCCCCGATGAGGCAGCCATTGTGCGAAAACAACCGGCTCTTTTTTCACCACCAAATGGACAAATCGCTGAGGCTCTCCTACGGCGATTTCAGCCTGCAAGGTAAGCGTGTTTTGTTTGACGGGCCGAGTCGCTGAAAATAATTGGCTTTGGGCAGGATCATAAAGACGAATGGCGACATAGTCCGGATTCCCTTCAAAAAAATGCTTGAGAATCCGGTTCATCTCGACGCGATCATCACGTTGCACAGGTTCATAAAGCAACGCTTTAAGCAAGCGCTGCTCTGTTTTGAAACTCTGTCGCCCCACCAGATCAACCACATGCTGCGTGCCTTGCGCCACAAATAACATGCCCATCAACACCACAACTAAAAAAACAACCGTGACGGCAAGGGCCACCGAACGGTACGTTTTTTTTTGCCATTGTGGCTGCGAGTCACGAATCATGGGCCGCCCTCTTAATTTGATGGCACATACAAACCTGATCAACTTTTACGGCGACCGTCTCATGGGACAAAGGAGCAAACATGACGCTCGCGCTCGAACGAATTTCCGTCCTATTCCGCTTTGCCAGACAATCCCACATCAGGAAGAAACGCAGCGTCAGACGCGCGAAGAGAAACAAAAACAAACATCAACCATCCGGATGGAGATGCAGCAGGCATGCCAGATCGTGGTCACACGGCAAAAGAGTATCGGCTCATGTCTCCAGCCTGTTATAAACTCTCGCACCACCCGCCACCTTTATTAAAAAGCAATCAGCAGTTAAGAACACCTTCCACAATCTTAACTGAGATTTTAAAAAGGTAAAGACCGTGGCAAAGTGAGATTTGAAACAACAAGGTTAAACATGGTTGAGCAACTTCAACTCTTTGGGGTGGGGATTGAGATAAACCTGATGCTGCAAATAATCTTGTTTATATTTGCGCACATAATGGTTGAGCAAGGTGATGGGCACGATCAATGGAACCAAGCCGTTGCGATAATCCTCTATTTTTTCCAGCACTTCAGATTTTTCATCGCCGCTCAACTGTTTTTTGAAATAGCCGAGAATATGGTGCAGAACATTGACCTGTTTTTTCTCCGTGGTCTTCAAAGACAACGCCTTCAATAACAAGGTACGATACTGATCCAGAAAGGGCTCAAAAGGCAGGCTTTTGCCATGGGCAACCAGGCGTCCCATTTCGCGGTAGATCTTTTCACTGTGAGCAAGAATCAAAAGTTTGTGGCAGCTGTGAAAGTCGACCATCCCCCCATACCCAGAGCCGGCGGTCAGGGTTTCACGCAACCGCTTCAAGGTGAAGATTCGCGTAATGAAATTTTCACGCAGTTTAGGATCATGCAGACGCCCCTCCTCCTCGACCGGCAGCAGGGGAAAGTGCTCCATAAAGATCCGCGCGAACATCCCAATACCATGATGATCGGGCATACCACCAGCTTCGGGATAAATTTTAACCCGCTCCATACCGCTGCTCGGTGATTTGGCCTTGAAGATAAAACCATCGAGTTGTTCAGACGCCAGCTGCTGGACACGCTGGTGCGCCCAACATTGCATTTTATCGGTGATATCTTCGCCACCTTTGGAAAAACGCAGCCGCACATCTTGGTGGCTATCACGCACCAGGCGCAACGCCGGACGGGGGATGGGAAGTCCGACCTCCACTTCCGGACACACCGGCACGTAATCAACATAGTCACCAAGCACGTCCGTCAGATAGCGATCCCGCTTGTGACCACCGTCAAAACGCACTTTAGCCCCCAACAGACAGGAGCTGACACCAAGACGAATGCGGCTTTCCATAACGCACCTCCCAGGCAGAATTATCACTTACGTTGAAAAAATCTACGGCTGACCGTCTCCACCTCACCAAGATCATCGACCACAGTCGTTCCTGGGATCTGATAAACACCGGCAATCCCCTTGCCTCCGGCAACAATATGACAGCTTTCGGGCAGCATGCGACGCAATGTCACCAGATCACTGCGCGCCTGCAGCGACGAATAATGGCTGCTGAACGAGAGCCCGACACCGTGACAGGCGGTGGCATAAACGAGATCCGGCAACTCCGACATGGGTAAATCCTCCAACAGCCACTGACAACGCACCCCCTGACACGAAAACAGCACGGCCGCCATCAGCAAGGCCAGACGATGACGCTCACCGTTAATGGTCAAAAACAGTATCAGAGGCGAGGCCACATCGGTATCCTGTTGCTGGCCGAGAATTTCCAGCAAGATCTTCTGCACCCGATCGGAGATGGCATGCTCACGGGCAATGGTCAATTGCCCCGACATCCAACCACGATCAAGACAAGCCAGCACCTCTGCGCTACAATGAAGGATAAAATGCTCAATGGTGGTCGTGGCCAGATGATGGCGCAACACCTGCTCCAGCTCATCCAACGACGCTGACAGCACCAGGGATTGAAAACCACGGACACGCCCATCATCCTCAGCCACATAGGAATCAAGCAGCTGCCGGCGCTCATCGGCGGACATGGCAAACAGGCTTTGGGGACGATAGCCGAACGATTGCAATTTACGCACGATACGTAATTGTTCCACCTGATCCAAAGGATAACGGCGATGGCCCCGTCTGTCACGTTGCGGTTGGGGAAAACCATAGCGCCTCTCCCAGACACGCAACGTATCGACGCTGATGCCGAGTTCCTGACTGAGTTGGTGAACAGTAAGCATAGTTTTGTCCTGGACAAACAAGAAAGATCACTAAATACTATAAATTATAAGTAAACCACGATTGATCACAATAGAAATATGGAGGACGTTATGGAAAACAAGTTGGAACAACTTTTTTACGTTGCCCTTGGTGGCGCTCTGGCCGCTAAAGAACAAATTGAAAAAAACAGCGAAGAGCTCAAAGATTGGCAGGGCAAAGCGGAAAATACCGCGCGCACGTTTCTTGACGATCTGGCTGAAAAAGGTGCAGAAGAGCGTGAAAGCCTGCGCCAGACATTGAAAGGTTTGCTCAAAGAAGTGATCGACGAATTGGGGTTGGCCACCAAAGAAGATCTCGAACAGTTGAAAAAGGAGCTGGAGGACCGCTAAGTGGGGCATCTCATTCTGCTGATCCTACGCCAGTGTCACCCGCTGCGCAGCTATCGCATTTTCCGTTTTCTAGTCACGGTATTTCTGCTGTTTCGCCGTCGTGACCGCTGGCTGATGTGGCAACCGCTGCCGCCACAGGAGCTGGTGGCCACCATCCGGACCCTGGGTACCAGCTTTTTGAAGCTGGCCCAGGTGCTCGCCACCCGTGCGGACTTTTTTGATGGTGACTATCTGGCCGCCCTGCGTCAACTCCACGACCAGATGCCACCGATGAACGACATTCAGCGCCGTCAGGTGATGGACAACGCCTTTGGCGACCGGGATTTTTTCAGCCACTTTGACGCACAGCCCATTGCCAGCGCCTCCATCGGTCAGGTGCATCGGGCGCGCCTGAAAAAAGAGGGCGATTGGGTGGCGGTTAAACTGCTGCGCGCCGATATCCGCTGGATTGTGCGTATCGATATCGTGCTGTTGAATCTGTTCATGCGCCTGTTCCAGCCGTTGTTCACCGACCAGACCCGCCATTCCATCGAATCGGTCTTGCGCGCCTTTACCCAAGTGATCCTCGAAGAGGTCAACATGAGTCGCGAGTTGGCCAATCTGGAGCAGTTCCGCCAGATTTACCTCGATCACCAACCCGACACAATCCGTTTTCCCACCCCCTACCCAAGCTATTGCAGCGAGTTCGCCCTGGTGATGAGCTTTGAGGAGGGAGTGCGTATCGACGATGTGGCGGCAGTCAAAAAGCTGCCGGTGTCGTTTGAAGAGCTGATGCAGCATCTGGTGATGTTCTACACCGAACAGATGCTGGTTAAAGGGATCTTCCACGCCGACCCGCATCCGGGCAACCTGCTGGTCACCGCCGAGGGGCAACTGGTGTTTCTCGACTTCGGCATGGTCAGTCGCATCCCCCAGGCCATGCGTCAGGCGATGATCTACGCAGTCAAGGCCGCTTACGAGCGCGACTACGATCTGCTGGTCAGCGCCACGCGTCGTCTCGGCATTCTCACTGAGGAATCGGACCCACGCCACATGAGTGAGGTGGCCGAACGGTTGTTTGACATCTTCGACAGTGAACAACTTGATGCCTCAAGCATGCAGGAACTGGCTTTCGGCATTCTTGATGTGCTGCACGATCAGCCGTTCAAACTGCCGCAGGATATTATTTACGTCATGCGCGTCAGCTCGCTGATTGAGGGACTGGGGACTCAGTACGTCACAAACTTTAACGGCGTCAAAGACATCCTGCCGATCCTCAAAAACAACCTGCCGCGGGCTTTAGGTGAAAATTCTCTCGGCCTTGACAAGCTGATCAAGGAGGTCGCACAACTGCCCTTGACCCTGAGCCGGGCACGGCGAGTAACAGAACTCGCCGAACAAGGTGATCTGGTGGTGCGCATGGCCAATGCCGACCGTCAGTACCTGCTGCACCATCTGGCTAAGCTATTGCGCCGCCTGGCAATAATTATTTTCTGGCTGGCCGTCGCCTTCTACCTGCAACGCGCCCCGCAATCTTGGGCACAGGACGCATCGTGGATTGCTTTAGCCGTCGCCGGTCTGCTGACTTGGCGCGGTCTACGTTTGAAATAGGAAAACACTTATGCCTTCTGCGCCATCTGCCCCAGTCATCATGTGGTTCCGCCAGGATCTACGCCTGCATGACAACCCGGCCCTGCTCACAGCTATGCGTCTCGGTCCAATCATCCCCATTTATATTCTCGATGATGAACATGCCGCAGATCAGCGCATGGGCGCGGCCAGCCGCTGCTGGCTGCACCGCAGTCTGGACGCCCTCAATCAACAACTTGATGGCCACCTGCAACTGTTTCGGGGCCCGGCTGATACTCTTCTTGAACAACTGGTTCAGCACTATGACTGCCGGACCGTGACCTGGAACCGCTGCTATGAGCCATGGCGGATCAATCGCGACAGGATAATTAAAGAGAAACTGCAAGGGCTGGGCATCACCGTCCACAGTGACAACGGTTCACTGCTATGGGAACCATGGCAGGTGCTGAAAAGAGACCAGACGCCCTATCAGATATTCACACCATTTTACCGCCACGCCCGCGACAGTGTGCCGGTCCGGTCCCCCCTGCCCCGACCTGCCGAAATCGCTCTGGCTGCGGTAACACCGTACAGCGCCTTGAAACTGGCGGACCTCGAATTGCGACCGAACCATCCATGGGCGGACAACGTTCTCCACCACTGGCAACCGGGAGAAGCTGGCGCTCAGCAACGCTGGCAGACCTTTATGGAAGAAGAATTGCTCGGTTATGGTGAGGGGCGCGATTTACCAGCGCAGCCCCACGTCTCTCGTCTGTCACCGGCTATCCATTGGGGGGAGATTTCCGTGCATCAACTGTGGCATGACGCGCAAGCCATCGGCCACGAAGACGCCCTGGCGTTTCAACGTCAACTCGCTTGGCGGGAGTTTTCCGTTACCCAGCTATTCCACCATCCCGATATGGATCGGATCAATCTCGACCGTCGCTTCAACCTCTTCCCCTGGCGCGATGATGCTGAGAAACTCAACCGCTGGCAGCAGGGGCTGACCGGCATTCCGTTTGTGGATGCCGGGATGCGCGAGCTATGGCAGACCGGCACCATGCACAACCGGGTGCGGATGGTGGTGGAATCATTTCTGGTGAAAAATCTCGGCATCCACTGGCACCATGGCGCCGCGTGGTTCTGGGACTGTCTGCTCGATGCTGATCTGGCCAACAACAGTGCTAGCTGGCAGTGGATTGCTGGCTGCGGCGCTGATGCCGCACCCTACTTCCGCATCTTCAATCCGGTCACCCAAGGCCAGAAGTTTGATCCCCACGGCGACTACACCCGCCACTTTGTGCCGGAACTGGCCAAGCTGCCGGATCGTTATCTGTTCTGTCCGTGGCAGGCTCCGAAGAGTTTGTTGCAGGAATGTGGGATTACGCTTGGTGAAACCTATCCTGAGCCGATGGTTGATCTCAAAGTCTCACGCCAGCAGGCGTTGGATGCCTATGCGCATATGCGGCAGGCAACTTGAATGATTTTTTCACCACTGAGACACGGAGAAAACTTCAAGGCAGACCTTTTTTCTTAGCCTCACGATAAAGGCCTCGATAACTTCGGATAAGATCTGAACATCCTCAAATCCCTATTTGTAGGAGCGAATTTATTCGCGAATGTTTTTGGGGCTTTCTTTTGTAATGATGGGCATTCGCGGCTAAAGCCGCTCCTACAGGCACAAATGCATCGAATGATGAAATGCCTCTATTTCTTCCTTATCTTTTGATTCTCCAAAAAATCTTGGCCTTTATCCGATTTGATCGTGAAGTCATCGTGAGGCGAAAAGGGGTTGCCCTTCGCCATGTCTCCGCGAAAAAAGTGCAAGACAAACCCTCCTTCTTAGCCTCACGATAAAGGCCTTGATAACTTCGGATAAGATCTGAACATCCTCAAATCCCTATTTGTAGGAGCGAATTCATTCGCGAATGTTTTTGGGACTTTCTTTTGTAATGATGGGCATTCGCGGCTAAAGCCGCTCCTACAGGCACAAATGCATCGAATGATAAAATGCCTCTATTTCTTCCTTATCTTTTGATTTTCCAAAAAATCTTGGCCTTTATCCGATTTGATCGTGAAGCGAAAAGATTTTGACCTTCTCCGTGTCTCCGAGCCTCCGTGTTAAAAACCACCAACTACAAAACCGCCCTCACCTCTTGAACCCACTCCGAAAATTCGCTATAACAGGGGCCGTTTCGAAACGCCCGAATCAAGGAGCCCTGTTTCACCATGATGATCTTTTTATCCGCCCCCGCCAGCGTCCTGTTTTTTTATCTGGCCTGGCACTTTATCCGTCGCAAGGAATATCGTAACGGTATGGTCATGAGCCTGATTGCCGTATTTTTTCTGGTCGTTACCGTGGCGTTTGGCGCACTGGGTTATTTCTGGTCAACCCTCGACTATCAGGGCACGATTATCTGATCACGCCTGCACGTCATCAGCGGTTAAACCGGCAGTTCATTCACCACAACCTTCTCGCTGTAACACACCAGTTGCTGACTGACCACATCAGAACGGACATAGAGTCCGGCATCCTCCACCTGCAGCACCTTCACCACCTTTTTAAACCGACTGCTGGCCGGCATCAGGCCTTCGAACACATTGTGAAAGTTCAACAGCCGTTGTCGATTGAACAGGCAATCGCGGCGCTCCGGGTAGAGGGCCAGGTAAAAGATCTCACTCTCGACCAGATCTTGGAAAAAGTGGGAGCCGTAGGAGAGCTCCGGCATCATGCCGCCACTCTCAAAGGCCACTTCGCCAACAATGGTCATGTTGTTAATTTCGTTGAAGGCGATGGGCACGCCGAGACTCGGTGTTGATGTCCCCCAGCGTCCCGGTCCGAGCAGCATGGTCTTGTTGTCCAGTCGATCGGCAATGCGCTTGTTGAGGCGGCCAATAAGGCGGGCCACCTCAAATTTATCCGCATGGCCGAGACGGGCATATTCATCGGGCTCGACCCAGATAATCCAGCTCAATTGGTGGGCGACGTTGCCCCCCATAAAATTGCCCTCGTTACGAAACAGGATCTGAGCATCGTCGAGATCCGTGGGCAACTGGCCCAGTGTTTGAATCCCCTTGGTCTGCAAAGGGCGACACTGCACCACACACAGGCGGATGGTCTGCTGGGCGTCAACACTGGCGGTAAATTCAATATCCACTGGATAATCGTAGGCCTGCTCCAGCGTTTTCAAGGCATTCTGCATCATGGCGCAAAAATCAGTCTGCGCCAGAAACCGCTCAAAGGTAAGCAGCCAGACATCCTCTTTTTGCCGGGTGCGGCTACGAATCAAACTGCTGGTTTCAGTATCGCGTACGCCATACAGTGCCCATGGCATCTCTGGCAACGCCCCAGACAAGCGCAAGGTAGACACTGTTTGCAGCGCGTTTTCCTCAACATTGAGGACATCGACATCGCGCTGGGAAAACTTGCGCACGTCTTCCACGCCTTTGACCGGGCGCTTCATCGGCGCATCCAGAGCGACAATGCACGGATAGTCGCCATCAACCCGATCCACAGCACGGGTGCCGAGGCCGAGAACCAGGCGCAGCATCCCGGCGGTGGGTTCCATGTCACGATCCCAGACAAAACTGTTGTACGACACGCCAACCCCGGCCAGTTCCGGAAAGTAATAACGGTCATGGTAGCTGCCGGACACCCGCTGCACCAGCAGCGCCATCTGCTCGTCGCTCTGATCGAGTCCGCGCTGCAGGCGATAGGCCAGCGCCTCTTCGCTCATGGCACTGGCAAAAATGCGCCGCACCGCATCCTCAAACATCTCCAGGCGCTCTTCCGGGGTCCCCTGGTTGGTGCGAAAAAAGCTGTCATATTTGCCGGCAAAGGCATTGCCGAATCCGTCTTCCAGTAAGGAACTGGAACGGACAATAATCGGATACTGGCCAAAATATTCCAGCATGCGCCGGAACCCTTCGCGGATCGATTCAGGAAACACGCCCTGCATCATGCACTCGCGCAAACTGCTGGCCGCTGAGAAATAGGCGTCCTCAGTTTTCTGCTCCATGAACAGCTTCCACCAGCCATTGTGGACGATATAGCTGTAGTAAACATTGGAACCCACATAAAAGGAATCATGAGGTTCCAGAGCATCGCGCCGGGTAAACGACAGCTCTTTGCTGAGGATATTGTTGGCCAGCAACATCCCCACCGCCTTACCACCAATGAAGCCGGTGCCAATGATACGCGAGCGGATTTTGATCAGATCGGCGAGGGAAAAATAACGCTCAGCCAAGGACAGTACGCGCTCGTCGCGACCAATCATGTGGCGACAGATATGGCGGATCATGGTCAACTGTTCGCGGGGTTCAGCCTGCTCGCGATCCAAACGCTCCGCTTCGAGAAACAGCTGATGCCAGTGATCAAGATAACGGGTGCCATACCCTTCGCGACGGCCATGGATACGCAGCAGGGTGGTGGCTTCATAGCTGTTGGTGATAGGGATGAAGCGGTCGCCGTGTTTGCGATGCGGCAGAAACATGGTCGGCGAATGGCGTTGCCACACCTTGCGCGGATGCACATAAAAATGGCCATCGGCCTGATAGACATCCACCAGCACCTGGGTAGTCTGACGAATACGATCAATGGTTTCAAACGAATGACTATGGCGGATCAGGGCAAAGTAAGCCACGGTATCCAGCTCGAACAAATATGGACAAGTGACCCAGAAGAAGTTGCCGACCATGTGGTCCGTCGTCCAAGCGGAGAGCAATTCCGACAGGCAGTCGAATACGTAGAAGGCACCGGGGCCTTCGTCGCGGAGAATCTCATGGATGCGCGTGGCAAAGTGCTCAAAGCCCTGGCGTGGGTCAATGGAGCACACCCGAATATGGGGTGACGCCCCGAGCAGCGGTTCGTGCTCACCGAAGCGCATGTAGATCACCCGTCGATTCTCTTTGAGGGCATGGTCGACATAGGGTCCGATGAAATAGCGGTAGTCATCGATGCTGTCAACTTCCCACACCACGTTGTCGCCGATGCGGAGTCCGTCGAGAATCTGGTCGAGGCTGTCGTAGCCGGAGGTGACGCGTAATGCTGAATCCATTGAAATTCCTCTGTAGAGTAATTTGGTGTTTTGTGGTTTGCGGTGTTTGAACTGGTTGCTACAGCGAACCCTTTTCCGTTCTCAATGTTGGTGCCCACATGACGTTCGGCGCTGCTGAACGGGAGGGCTTGGGAGCAATATTCAAAATTGGCGATCTGTTCAACGTCAGTGCCCGTGGGGTGGGCAAAGCCCACTCCCTCTTTGCCGGGGTGCCAGCACAACCTGGTTGATCAAGCTCCTGTTTTTTATCACCGTCAATGCCATCGCTGAGGAGAAGCACGATTCGTTGACCTAAAGGGCAACGAGCCGAATCCATGAAGCATAACGGAAAACGACCCATCCTATCTAAATCAAGAAATCACTGTGAATCCCTAGCCGGCTTTTGCATCCTTTTGGGCGGCTAGCCAAAAGGATGTCGCCTGCCGGGGCGAAACCCGGCGATCTTGACCTTGATTTTGTTCTTCTGTGGTCCACCATACGGAACAAATTGCACCGGCGAACTCCATCCGCGTCCGCCGTGATGTCGGCAAAACTCGCTGACGCTCAAACAGTTGCCGACGATCATCACGGCTCCAGCTCCTTGCGTTCGGCGCTGCAGTACGGGAGAGCTTAGGTGCGATGCCGACCAATGCGGCTCTGTTCAACGTCAGTGCCCGTGGGGTGGGCAAAGCCCACTCCCTCTTTGCCAGGGTGCCAGCACAACCTGGTTGATCAAAGATGACAAGAGTTATCACCGTCAATACCACTGCTCATGAAGCGCACGATTCGTTGACCTAAAGGGCAACGAGCCGAATCAGTGAAGCATAACGGAAAACGACCCATCCTATCTAAATCAAGAAATCACTGTGAACCCCTAGCCAGCTTTTGCATCCTTTTGGGCGGCTTGCCAAAAGGATGTCGCCTGCCGGGGCGAATCCCGGCGATCTTGACCTTGATTTTGATTTTCTGTGGTCCACCATACGGAACAAACCGCTCCGGCGGACTTCATCCGTTCGCATTGTTGGTACGCACATGACGTGGGCTTCCGCGCCCACACCTCGGGTCCCTTTTGCGTCGACAAAAGGAACACAAAATCGACTCCCAAGGGGTTGTCATCAATCAGCCTTCACGGAGTTGTTGCGGATCTTTTTCACGTCAGCGGCGTTATCGGTCGTCGCCATAGACCAACTATAGCTCCTCCCTCTGCCTTGCTGACGCAAAAAATCTCACGCAACACCTCTCGTTCTTCTGATTCATAACAACCCCAATGCGCTCTTCGAGTTCCCTCACTCCATCCGCTTCCGCCGTGATGTCGGCAAAAATCGCTGACGCTCAAACAGTTGCCGACGATCATCACGGCTCCAGCTCCTTGCGTTCGGCGCTGCAGTACGGGAGAGCTTGGGTGCGATGCCGACCAATGCGGCTCTGTTCAACGTCAGTGCCCGTGGGGTGGGCAAAGCCCACTCCCTCTTTGCCGGGGTGCCAGCACAACTTGGTTGATCAAAGATAACAAGAGTTATCACCGTCAATACCACTGCTCATAAAGCGCACGATCCGTTGACCTAAAGGGCAACGAGCCGAATCAGTGAAGCATAACGGAAAACGACTCATCCTATCCAAGTCAAGAAATCACTGTGAATCCCTAGCCGGCTTTTGCATCCTTTTGGGCGGCTTGCCAAAAGGATGTCGCCTGCCGGGGCGAATCCCGGCGATCTTGACCTTGATTTTGATTTTCTGTGGTCCACCATACGGAACAAACCGCTCCGGCGGACTTCATCCGTTCGCATTGTTGGTACCCACATGACGCGGGCTTCCGCGCCCGCACGTCGGGGCACTTTTGCGTCGACAAAAGTACCGCAAAATCGACTCCCGTCATTGCGCCCTTACGGGTTCCCTCTCTGCGTTCACTAACACCGCGATGTCGGCAAAACTCGCTGACGCTCAAACAGGTTGCCGACGACCATCGCGGTGACCGTTCACTCCGTTCGGCGCTGCTGAACGGGAGAGCTGGGGAGCGATATCGAAACAGGTTACTCCGTTCAATTTTAATGCCCATGGGGTGGGCAAAGCCCACTCCCTCTTTGCCAGGGTGCCTGGCACAACTTGGTTGATCAAAGATAACAAGAGTTATCACCGTCAATACCACTGCTCATGAAGCGCACGATTCGTTGACCTAAAGGGCAACGAGCCGAATCAGTGAAGCATAACGGAAAACGACCCATCCTATCTAAATCAAGAAATCACTGTGAACCCCTAGCCGGCTTTTGCATCCTTTTGGGCGGCTTGCCAAAAGGATGTCGCCTGCCGGGGCGAATCCCGGCGATCTTGACCTTGATTTTGAACGCCTGTGGTCCGCATCACAAAACAAATTGCATCGGCGAACTTCAGTAAGGGCGAACTTCGCTGCGATACGAACAATTTCTTCCCATTTTCTTAATGCACAAATGGCTCCGATCCCTGCAAAAGGAATCGGAGCCAAAGCATATCACGCTTGATCAAAAATCAAATCAGGCCTAATGCCGTCATGGATTTGGCCACTTTGATAAAACCGGCAATGTTGGCACCGTTAACATAGTTGCCCGGTGTGCCAAACTCCTCAGCCGTCTCGTAGCACAACTGATGAATGTTGCGCATAATTTGCTGCAACCGCTCTTCCGTATATTCAAACGTCCACGAATCACGGCAGGCATTTTGTTGCATCTCCAAAGCACTGGTCGCCACGCCACCGGCATTGGCCGCCTTACCCGGACCGTAAGCAATCCCGGCCTCCTGGAACACCCGCACCCCTTCCGGCGTGGTCGGCATGTTGGCCCCTTCCCCCACAGCAATACAGCCGTTCTTCACCAGCATGGCCGCATCCTTACCGTTGACTTCATTCTGCGTCGCCGAGGGCATCGCCACTTGGCAGGGCACTTCCCAGATATTGCCCTTCTCAACGTATTTGGCCTCTTTATGATAATTGAGATAATCCTTGATGCGTCGCCGTTCAATCTCCTTAAGACGCTGGATAAGTTCCAGATCAAGACCTGCTTCGTCGTAGATGTAACCGCCCGAATCGGAGCAAGCCACAACCTTGCCGCCAAGCTGATGGATCTTTTCAATGGTGTAGATGGCCACGTTACCACTGCCGGAAACGACACAGGTTTTGCCATCCAATGAATCACCACGCACCTTGAGCATCTCCTCAACAAAGAATGCCGCGCCGTAACCGGTGGCCTCGGTACGCACCAACGAACCACCCCAGTCGAGCCCCTTACCGGTCAACACACCCGCCTCCCAGCGGTTGGTGATCCGTTTGTACTGGCCGAACAGGTAGCCGATCTCCCGACCGCCAACACCGATATCACCCGCCGGAACATCGGTATGCTCACCAATGTGGCGAGCCAGTTCCGTCATGAAACTCTGGCAGAAACGCATGATCTCAGCGTCAGATTTGCCCTTGGGATCAAAGTCGGAGCCACCCTTACCACCGCCAATCGGCAGACCGGTCAGCGCGTTCTTGAAAATCTGTTCAAAGCCGAGAAATTTAATAATACCGAGATACACCGAAGGGTGAAAACGCAGACCGCCTTTATACGGACCCAAGGCGCTGTTGAACTCGACACGGAAACCACGATTGATGTGAATCTGTCCTTTGTCATCCTGCCAGGGTACCCGGAAAATAATCTGCCGTTCCGGTTCACAGATTCGCTCGATGATGCGCTGATCGCGAAACTCGGGATGTTTGACCATTACCGGGCCAAATGATTCGAGAACTTCACGCACGGCCTGGTGGAATTCAGTCTCACCGGGATTGCGCGACAACACTTCCTGATAGATGGGCTCAATTTTTTCGTCAAAGGTCGGGGTCATGGTTTTTCCTTCCAGAGGTGTTTAAAATTTAATCACATATGCAATAACATCATTTCTCTTTATCTACAAAATCAATGCCAAACCCATAAACGCTGAAAAAACGCCTAAATGCACATTTTATAAACAGAAACCAGCAAACCCAATAAACACAAATAAGTACTTTAATGTGTAATAAAAAGACACAATAAAGCTTGGTGCCGTAAAAAACGGCCTAACAGAAAAGAAACACGCCAGTGACACGCAGTTAATATTTCAGGCTAATGATACCGCCTTGCGTTTGTTAACCATTGTTCTCTGCCACTGAGTTCAACGAAGAGCTGGTGAAACACGCTGAGAAACACAACCCCCCATTGCAATCCACAACAAGGAGAACCACATGATGCCACGACAGCCCCGCGTTATCACTTTTCTGGTGATGACGCTCTTACTACTGACCACAATGGCTCAGACCGTCCTGGCGGCCAATGGACGCGTGGCCGGCCAGGTACAGGATTCTGTGAACGATATCAATTTGATGGGCGTGCTCGTCAGCGCGGACAATGGCCAGACCAAAACCGTAACTGACCGCGCCGGCAACTACAGCATCAACCTGGCAACCGGCGAGCACTCTCTGACCTTCAGCTATCTGGGCTACAGCAATGTCACCCGCCAGGTGACGGTTGCAGAAGGCAGCACCAGCAGCCTTGACGTCGATTTCGGTAGTGAAGGGATGCAGATGGATGAGATGGTGGTCAGCGGTCAGGCCGTTGGCCAGGCGCGTGCTCTCAACCAGCAGAAAAACGCCCCCAACCTGCAGAATATTGTCGCCTCGGACGCCATCGGCCGCTTCCCAGACCAGAATGCTGCCGAAGCGTTGAACCGCATCCCCGGCGTTTCCATAGAGCGTGACATGGGCGAAGGCCGCTTTGTCATTGTCCGCGGTATCGATCCGCACCTGAACAGCGCCTCCATCGACGGCATCACCCTGGCTTCGGCGGAGGACGGCACTCGTGCGGTCCTGCTCGACGTCATCCCAACCAACGTTGCCGGCTCGCTGATCGTCACCAAAGCGCTCACCGCGGATATGCCGGCGGACAGTATTGGTGGTCACATCGAAATTGTTTCGCCCAGTGCCTATGACCGTAACGAGCGCACTATCCGTGGTGCCGTCGGCGGTAACTACAGCGATTTGACCGACGATCTAACCGAAACCGGTGAGCTGACCTTTGGCGACGTATTTGGTGCCAACGACCAGTTCGGGGCGCTGTTCTCGGTCAGCTACGACAAACGTCAGTTCGGTTCCGATGACGTTGAAGCGGATCCCTGGGAATTGAACGATGATAACGAATGGGTCACCGAGGAGTTGCAGTATCGTGAATACGATCTGACCCGCGAGCGTCTCGGTTTTACCACCAACCTTGAATACAAGCCCAACGACAACAACAGCTACTTTTTGCGCGGCCTGTATAGCGAGTTTACCGACCACGAATACCGTCGCCGTAGCATTATCAAGGATATGATGATGTTACCGGACACCTCATCCACCGGCCTGATCGTTGGTGAGGACTATGAAGACGATGCAGACGAACTCTACCCGGAAACACGTCTGCAACTGAAAAACCGTGAAGAAACCCAGATGAACTGGGCGCTCTGCGTCGGTGGTGAAAACAAGGTCGACACCTGGACCGTCGACTACAAAGCCGCCTACTCCTACGCTGAACAGGACACGCCGTTCGATAAGCAGTTTCTCTATGAAACCGGCGACCTCAACTACAATTACAGCGACGCTGACGGGAACACCCCCAACGTTACGGTCAACAGTGGCGACCTGAATGATCTGAGCATCTACGAACTGGATGCCGTCGAAGACAGCAAGCAACTGGTCGAAGAAGAGGCCTGGATCTTTGCCGCCAATGTCAAAAAAGAACTCAACACCTCGTTTCAGTCGTACCTGAAAACCGGCGTTCACATCACTTTGCGCAACAAAACCAATGATCTCGACATGATGGTCTACGAAGATGCACCCGCAGCTCTGGCCACACTCGAAGGTCTGACCACCGGTGGGCGCAAACAAAACAGTGACTTTCCACTCATCAGCGATGACGTTGATGACCTGTTCGACAGCATGAAAAGCGATTTCGGCACCATTGAGCGCGACATTGAAGAATCCGTTGTCGAAGATTACGAAACCAATGAAGACGTTTATGCCGGTTACATCATGGGCGAGGCTGATTTCGGCCGCTTCACTCTGCTGCCCGGTGTGCGCATTGAATACACCGACCTGGAATGCCAGGGCAACGCCTTTGACGAAGACAGTGAAACCTTCACCGCACAGAAAAAGAGCAACGACTACACCAATATCCTGCCCAGCCTGCACAGCAAGGTGCGTTTCAGCGACGACCTGATTCTGTATCTGGCCTGGACGAACACCATCTCCCGTCCGCAATGGGACCAGACCTTCTACGGCAAGTTCACCGATGATGACGGTAATATCGAAATCGGCAATCCCGACCTTGATCCCTACGAAGCCATGAACTGGGATGCCACCCTGACTTACTACATGCCTGATTCTCTCGGCATGGCGTCCATCGGCCTGTTCTACAAAGACATCGACAACTTCATCTACGAGCAGACCGCCGACATGGGCGATTACGAGCTGACCACCTTCCGCAACGGCGACGAAGGGGAAGTCTACGGCATTGAGTTGGCCTACCAGCAAAAACTCAGCTTCCTGCCCGGTGCGCTCGACGGCTTCTCCATCGAGGGAAATCTGACTCTGTCCGACAGCGAAGTAGACGTCTTGCCCTCGGAAGAGGGCGGCGAAGGGCGTACCGTCGACATGATGCGTCACTCCGACACCGTCGGCAGCGTAGCGTTGTCCTACGAGAAATACGGCTTCTTTGTTCGCCTCAGCGGAACCTACCGCAGCGAATACCTGGACGATTTGGGTGAAGAGAAATTTGAGGACCGCTACATCGACGATCACTTCCAGGTCGATCTGTCCACAGCCTATACCTTCATGGACAAGTACACCCTGTACGCCAACTTCATCAATCTGACCGACGAACCGCTTGAAGCCTACTATGACCAGTCGGGCCGTAACAGCCAATACGAGGAATACGGCTGGTCGGCACGCTTCGGCCTCAAGTTCAACTTTTAAACCGCATCAGCGACACGCGGTTTCACCTCGCCTCTCCCGACCCCTGCCAGCCAGGGGTCGGGTTGTTTTACAATGACAGGTAGACACGTGACTCTCTTTTCCCCCACACAAGACACAATCCACCGCTGGCTCACAGGAGTTGTGCTGCTGATGCTCGTATGCGGTCTGGCGACCTCGGCCGACGCCAAGCTGACCTTCCGTCAGAATAAGCACCTGTATCAGGCGCAAAAAGCGCTACAGGTTGGCGATGCACAGCAATGCGTCACCATGATCCACAGTTACATGACCGAGTATCCCGACGATATCCCGTACCCGTTTTACTCGCTGCTCGGCGCCTGCTACCACCAGCAAAATGATGACCCAAAAGCCACCGAGGCCTTTGCCACGGCTCTGAAACTGCAACCGGACGATGCTCAACTGTCGATCAATCTGGCCACCTGCTATTACCTCGACGGCCATTACGATCAGGCCGGACGTCAATTTGCCCACAGCTACCAATTACAGCAGACCAAAGACCCCCAACTTCTTTATCAGTCTGCCGTCGCCTTTATTCAGGGGGAACATTACCGCCAGGCCAAACAAAGCCTGACCAGCCTGATCAGTGGGGCGACAATCAAAGCCAACTGGTACGAATTGCTGCTCTCCTGCCACATTGAGCTCAAAGAGTGGCAACAGGGCCAACAGCTTCTCGACCGCCTGCTGCACCAGCAACCCGAGCACGAGCCCTACTGGCGCCTCAAAGCCCAGATTTCCCTGCAGCAGGAAAAGTATAAACAGGCGGCATCCGCCCTCGAAGTTACCCTGCGCCTGCACGGCGACAACCGCGACGATCTGACGCAACTGGCCGGGCTTTACGGCTACCTGAGAGCACCGCTGCGCGCTGCCGACCTGCTCAAACGCGCCTATAAAGACACCCCGACCCCGAAAAACAGCCTGAAGATTGCCCGCCTTTATCATCAGGGCTATGCCTACGACGAGGCCCTGGCTGAAGTGGATGCGGCGCTGCAACGCTCGCCGAAAAACAGTGAGCTGCACAGCCTCAAGGCGCAACTGCTCTACGACCGGGGCAGCTATCAACAACTTCTGGCGCTGTCACCGACAACAGCCCGCCCGCGGCAACACCTGCTGCAAGGCTATGCCGCCTGGCATCTGGGCCAATGGGAAACGGCCCGCACCCATTTTAAGCAGGCCCTCGGCGACCGCCGTTTCCGGTCTCAGGCCCGCAACGCCCTGGATGTCCTTGATCTCCTCGCCCAGGCCGAACAGGAGAGTAACGCTGCAATCTAAAAACAACCGCTCATTTTTCTCAGGATGCAAACGATCCTGATGCAGTCACACACGATGGAGTACCGATGATGAACACAGCATGGAAAACCCTGTGCCTGACCCTGGCCATCAGCACCCTGCCCCTGCAGGCTCTAGCTGCCGACCCGGCACAGATCCAACAACAAAGCACCGCCACCCTCAAACGGGAAATCGCCACTCAGGACAAGGTGGAACAGTGGTCCGAACAACGTCAGGCCCTGGTCAACGATCTGCTCGACCAGAAAACCCAACTGGAATGGAACCGCTTTCAGACCAAGAAATACCGCCAATACGTTGATCACAAGCAGACCACCATTGCCGACCTTAAACGGCAAAAACAACAAATGACCCTACTGCGCAAAGAGCTGGAGCCGTTTCTCGACAGCAGTGTGGAACAACTGCACAACGATGTCGCCAAGGACCTGCCGTTTCTTGACCAGGAACGCAGCGAACGTCTGGCATTTCTCGACCAGTCCCTTACCGACCCTGATCTGGCGCTGAGTGAAAAACTGCGCCGCGTCCTCGAAGCGTTGCAGGTGGAAGCCGACTACGGCAACAGTGTTGAAGTCACCGAACAAACCCTGTCTCTGGCCAGCGGCGACACCATGGTCCAGGTGCTGCGTCTGGGGCGCGTCGGCCTGTTTTACCTTAGTCTCAATGGCGACAAAGTCGGCCAGTGGGATGTGCAGGAGCGGGTGTGGAAACCGTTGCCGGAAGCGTATCGCGACACCGTACGCGTCACCATCGACATCATTGAGCAAAAACGTGCCGCAGAACTGATTGATCTGCCGCTGCCCGAAGCGGTTCGTAGCACGGAGGGCGTGTAATGAAAACATTGAAAACTTTAGTCATTGCAGCCCTGCTGCTGGTTGCTCACAGCGCTTTTGCCGCCTCCTGGCAGCAGATCAGCGATTCTCTGACCACCATGAACCAGCAGGGGCTGTCCCGCGCGGCCATGATCGAACAGCTGATACATCAGGACGAAGCCGATCTAAAAAAGGCCCTCAGCCAACTGCGCAGCAAAGTAAAGCAACAGAAACAACAGCTCAGCGTCGCCCAGCAAGCTCTGGCTAAACTGAGCAAAGTTGAACAGAAGCTCAATCAGGAACTGGCTGCCGAACAGGAAGAGATTGAAGGGATTCAGGGCACGGTTCTCGGTGCGGCAAAACGGGTCAATGACCTTTTTGAGCACAGTCCGCTGGGTCCCCAATTTGCTCAACAACGGCAGACCATTGATACCATCCTCGAGAAGAAAAACTTCCCGGGCATGGATGAAATTCGCGCCCTCACAGCCCTGTGTCGCGCCTATGCCACAGCCGGCAGCCAAGTCACTCTGGGCAATGGTGAATTTTTTGCCGAAGACGGCAATGTTGTTCGTGGCGAGATCGCCCGTATCGGTGCGCTGGGGGCCGTTTACCGCGACCGCGACAACGCCGGTTACCTGCAAGCCAACAGTGACGGACGTGAACTGGTAGCGGTCGCCGGTGAGATTCCCGGTCCAGCACTGAATGCCATTGATCGCTTTTTCAGTGGCGAGCACAGCCACCTGCCACTGGATATCTCCGGTGGCGCGGTATTCCTGCAGATGACCCAGAGCAAAAGTTTCGGCGAATGGCTTGAATCGGGCGGTTTTCTGGTGTGGCCGATTCTGGCTATCGGCGTCATCGCTCTGCTGCTGGCTGCTGAGCGTCTGGCTTTTTTCCTGCGCATTCGCGCCAACTCCGACACCATCCTCCATCAGGTCACCCGCTATGTGGAATTGGATCAGATCAAAGAGGGTGAGATGTTTTGCCGCGAGAAGAAAAACGCCCCCACCTGCCAGATCCTCGCCAGTTGCCTGAAGCAGATCGGCCAGACGCAGGAGGTTCTCGACAACGCCCTTGAAGAAGCCTTGATGAAACAGATGCCGCGCTTTGAAAAGTTTCTGCCCACCATGGCCATGTTCGCGGCCATCGCCCCGCTGCTTGGTCTGCTCGGGACTGTTACCGGCATGATCAGCACCTTCCAGGTGATCACCGTGTTCGGCACCGGCGACCCGAAAATGATGTCCGGTGGCATCTCCGAAGCATTGATCACCACTCAGGTTGGTCTGGCCGTGGCCATCCCCATCATGCTGCTCCATCACCTGTTTGAGCGGCGCGTGGATGTGTTGATTGGCGACATGGAAGAAAAAGGCACGGCGTTCAAAATCACCCTGCTGAAAACCGGCCGCATCACGCCGCAACCGCAGGATAGCAACCATGACTGATCTGCTCGGTGAAAGCCTTGACATGATCCGCCACGGCGGGCTGGTGATGTGGCCGCTGCTGGTCAGTTCGCTGGTGATGTGGCTGATGATCTTCTACAAAGGGCTGCTGTTTTTTCAGGCCCGCCGAGAAGAGGTCAGCCTCAAACAATGCCGTCAGGCGCTGATTGAACAACGCTACATCGGTGCTTTCTGGCAACAGAACATCCTGCGCCAGTTTATCTGGCTGCGCGAGCACCAGAGCCTGGATCGCGACCATTTGCTGCAGTTGCAGCAACGCCAGAGCAATGAAGTGGATCGTTTTATCGGCACGATTCTGGTGCTGGCCAGCGCCGCACCGTTGATGGGCCTGCTCGGTACGGTCAGCGGCATGATCACCACCTTTAATGTCATTTCCGTGTTCGGCACCGGCAATGCCCGCGCCATGGCCGCCGGGATCTCCGAGGCCCTGATCACCACCCAGGCCGGTCTGGTGGTCGCGGTGCCGGGGTTAATTCTCGGCGCCCTGCTCTACCGCCGCGCCGAACAGATGAAAGAGCGGATGCAGCGCTTCAGTCTGCGTCTGCTGCAACAAGGAGGGCTGTAATGATGGCTCGAGTCAGTCTCAGTCGCCGCCAGCGGCGCAAACCCGCAGAACTCAACATGTCGCCGTTGATCGACATGATTTTCATTCTGCTGATTTTCTTTGTCGTCACCACCTCGTTCGTCCGCGAAGCCGGGGTCGATGTGCAGCGCCCCATCGCCCAGACCGCTGAAACACGTGACAGCACCAACATGGTGCTGGCCATCACCGCCGACAATATCGTTGTCATCGAAGGCAAGCCCATTGATGTGCGCTCGGTGCAGTCCTATATGGAGCGATTTCTGATGCAGAACCCCAACGGATCGGTGGTGTTGGCCGCAGATCGCAGCAGCCGCTCCGGCCTGGTGATCCAGGTGTTGGATGCCTGTCGTCTGGCCGGGGTGAAAAACCTCAGTGTTGCGGCGAAAAAAGGGGCCTGATATGGCAAAAAAGCGCCCCCTGCTCGTCACGGCCATGGCCGCTGCCGTGGCCACTAATCTGGTGCTGTTTCTGTTGATTCCGCTGTTGTCGCAGATCGATGGCAACGCCGACGAAGAGACCACGCGCAGCGCCTTCACCTTTAACAACCTGCGTCAGGCACCGCCGCCTCCGCCCCCCGAGGAACAGCACAAGCAGCCGCCACCGCCCAAGGAGTTACCGAAAACACCACCGGCATTGCCGACGCGCAGTCAACAACCGCCACCCAAGGCACCGCCAATGCAGATGCCGCAACCGCAATTCGAAGCGACGGTGAGCGACATGAAACTGGGCGGCATGGCCTTTAACCCGGTCAGTGCCCCGCAGAGCGAGTTTGACATCAGCCAGGTGGACACCATGCCGCAGGTGATCAGCCGCCGCGAACCGGTGTATCCATACAAGGCGCGCCAACAGAAAGTCAGCGGCGTGGTGATGGTGAAATTTCTCGTCGCCACCGATGGCTCGGTCCATCAGGCGTCCGTTGTGCAGGCCAACCCGCCCGGCGTCTTTGATCAATCGGCGCTGCAGGCGGTGGCGAGCTGGCGCTTCAAGCCCGGCATGCTTGATCAGTCCGCCGTGGCCACCTGGATCACCGTGCCGATTCGTTTTGCCATCAATTAACCCTGAATTGAGAAAAATATTGAGGAGCTTGCAATGAATTCTGTGTTCACAACATTCACCCGCACCCTGAGCGTGGCCCTGCTGGTCACGACACTGGGGCTACCGGCGCTCGTCACCGCCGATGATGACGCCCCGTATCAACGCAACTGCGATACACCGATCATCCATCCGAAAAAGGTCACGGACATGACGCCTAACGACACCGATGACCCGGCCATCTGGATCAACCCGCACGACGCGGCCAAAAGTCTCATCGTCGGTACTGACAAGGATCGCAATGGCGGACTGTACGTATTTGACCTCAAAGGACACATGCTCAAAGACAAGACCGTTGCCCTGAAGCGGCCCAACAATGTTGACATTGAATACGGCCTGATGCTGGGCGGCAAGTCCGTGGATATTGCCGTGGCCACCGAACGGCTGACCAGCAAGCTACGCGTGTTCAGCCTGCCGGATATGACCGCCATCGACAACGGTGGCCTCGATATGTTTGTCGGCGAGCAGGGCGAAGATCAGCGCGCCCTGATGGGCATCTCCCTGTACAAACGACCCTCAGATGGGGCGATCTTCGCCATTGTCGGCCGAAAAAACGGCCCCTCCGGCAGCTATCTGTGGCAGTATCTGCTGCATGACGACGGCAACGGCCAACTCAGCGCCACCCTGGTGCGCCGCTTCGGCACCTTCAGCGGCCTCAACGAAATCGAAGCCATTGCCGTGGATGCTGCTCTGGGCTACATCTACTATTCCGACGAAGGGGTCGGTGTGCGCAAGTACTACGCTGATCCATCGCAGGGCAACAAAGAGCTGGCTCTGTTTGCGACCAAGGGGTTTGCCGGCGACCACGAAGGGATCTCCATCTATACCCAGCCCAACGGCCAGGGGTACATTCTGGTTTCCGACCAGCATGCCAACGAATTTCACATCTACCCCCGTCAGGGTACGGCCGACGATCCTCATCACCATCCGCTGCTCAAGGTGGTGGAACTGGCCACCTGCGAAAGTGACGGCTCTGAGGCCACGTCGACACCGTTGGGCAAAAATTTTCCCCAAGGGATGTTTGTCGCCATGTCCGACAACTGCACCTTCCAGATCTACAAATGGGAGCAGATTGCCGGTGATGACCTGTAGTGCTCGGGCACACTCAATTTTGTCATCGGAGTGACCCCCTGTAGGAGCAAATTTATTCGCGAATTGTTCTGGTTATTACTCCTTTTCATGATGGGAATTCGCGGCTGAAGCCGCTCCTACAATGGACAATTTCAATGATGCTGACGTACTAGCAGGTGGTTGGAAAAGTTCCGTCCGGGCCTTTTCAACAGCCTGCCAGACGAAACACGAAGACACGCTTGAATTTTCCACCAAGCATTTCATAGGATAGGACCATGATGATCTTACAACATAAAAATCATCGCCCGCTACGCGATGCCCTTATTATTCTGACCTTCGCCACTCTGCCCTGGCTGAGCGGCTGCAATAATCAGTGCGAACCGGAAACCAACCACCATGCCGCAGCACACAATGAGCAACACGCATCTACCGCAGTTGTAGAGGCAGAAACCACGGCACCCGCACAACAGGCCGAAACAGCGCCAGCGTCCCACGCCAAAAACGTGATCCTGCTCATTGGCGACGGCATGGGTTTCAACCACTTGCGCGCCGGCAGTCTCTACCGCACAGGCAAAACCAGCGCTCCACCCTACCGTGACTTTGACGTCAAAATGGCCATGAGCACCTATCTCAATGGTGGCAACTACGATGGTGATCAGGTTTGGAGCGGCTTCGCCAACGTCAAGGAAGGGGCCACAGATTCCGCGGCCGCAGCTACCGCTCTGGCCTGCGGCACCAAGACCTACAGGGCTGGCCTGGGTGTGGATTGCCAACGTCAGCCTGTGGATAACATTGTGGAAATCGCTGAAAAGCAGGGGAAATCCACCGGAATTGTCACCAGTGTGCCGTTGAGCCACGCCACCCCGGCCGGTTTTGTTGTGCATAACGTCAGCCGTCGTAACTACGAAGAGATCGCCCGTGAGATGATCCTCGACAGTGGTGTCGACGTACTGATGGGCGGCGGCCATCCGTGGTACGACAATGATGGCCAACTGCTGGCAACACCGGAAAGCTACCAGTATGTTGGTGGTGAAAAG
Source organism: uncultured Desulfuromonas sp. (assembly GCF_963678835.1). Classification (NCBI taxonomy): domain Bacteria; kingdom Pseudomonadati; phylum Thermodesulfobacteriota; class Desulfuromonadia; order Desulfuromonadales; family Desulfuromonadaceae; genus Desulfuromonas; species uncultured Desulfuromonas sp. Next base: position 621,350 of record NZ_OY787470.1, on the reverse strand, counting down.
CTGTGGCATCAACTGCAGGAAGCGGCGGTTGGTGGCGATGCCGATGGTGACGGCATTGACGACCACTGGACCCTGATTGAAAGCCGCAACGAATTTCAAAACCTGGCGAAAGGCTCCACGCCCAAGCGTCTGCTCGGCGTACCGCGCATCGCCAAAACCCTGCAACAGGAGCGCAAACTCGAAGGCGATGGCGATTACGGCAGCCACGTGACCACAGAAACAGTTAAACCCTACACTGTGCCGCTGATCACCACGGTTCCCACCCTGGTCGAAATGAGTCAGGCCGCCCTCAACGTGCTCGACAACAATCAACAGGGCTTCTTCTTGATGATCGAAGGCGGTGCCATCGACTGGGCCAGCCACGACAACCAGTCTGATCGCCTCATTGAAGAACAGGTCGACTTCGACCGCACCGTCGCCGCCGTCTGCGACTGGGTAGAGCAACACAGCTCCTGGCAGGACACCCTGGTGCTGGTTACCGCCGATCACGAATGCGGCTACCTCACCGGCCCAGACTCCGACCCGCGCTGGAACCCGGTCACCAATAACGGTGCCGGAAAACTGCCCGGCCTCGAATGGCATCACACCAGCCACACCAACTCGCTGGTGCCGCTGCTTGCCCGTGGTGCTAACGCCGAACAACTGGCTGCCCGCGCCACCGCGACCGACCCGGTTCGCGGAGCGTATGTGGACAACATTGATCTGTTTCCGGTCATGCAATCGGTATTGGCGAAATAAGTTCCAACCAACAACGGGCCGATTCTGTTCAACAGAACGGCCCGTTGTCATGAATCCTCAATGACCAGCGTTAACGCCGTTGCCGCCAGAATGGATACACGTCACGCCCCCATTGCGGCTCAGGCTCTTGGGTGCCACGGATCACCAACGCAAACGGCTGCGGCCCCCGCGGAACATTGTAGCCCCTGACGGTCACGGTATAATCGCCGGACGGCGCATCAATCGTCACGCCCAACAGGTTGTTGACCCGGTCGAACGTTTCCGCTTCATCCGTGCTGAAAAACACCCCCGCTACAGTGGGAACCGTTGAGGAAACCTGCCAGCCATTGCCGTTGTTGACCAAAGCCCGCCCTCCACTGTCGGCGGGTGTTCCCAGCAAGCCCGTGGCGGCAGCGTCGGCAAAGGTAAAGACCACGACCACATCCCCTTGCGTGACATCGATATCAACCGGCAGGGCTGCTTCAAATTTCAAGATCTCCTGTTCCGCGCTGTCCGCACCCCAGTTTCTCACTGTTCTTGAGTACAGGGCTGTACCGGTCGGCTCACCGCCGCTGCCGGCTTTATAAACCTCGACGGTAACCGGCGTGTGCATCCAGGAGTCGTTCCAGCCGGCAAACACCAGGCTGCTCAACCGTTTGGGATAGCTGTCCGGTGTCAGGCGCAACGCCACCTGGCCGGCACTGAGCACTGTGAGCCCATGGCTCAGGTCATAGTAGGACTCCTGCTCCATGGCGTCTTGCGCCAAAGCATTATCCGGGTAATAGACCTGCCCGTGTTGATCGGTCACCATCAGATCCAGATCGTTTACCAGGCCACCATTGCTGGCAGCGGAAGCCGGATAGTCGGTCCAGGCAAGATTGATGCGTAACGGACCAGTATCGGCCACCTTGCTGACCGCATAACGAACCTCTTCACCAGTCGTCAAGCCCGTGTCGTTGTCTACATAAGTGATAAAATCAGGCGTTTGAGGGTTCACGGCATTTTCAAGATTGAGTCGTCCCCATCCGGCTACCACGCCGGGAGTCGTCGACACTTCAACAACACCGGAATCGACATACTGGCCCGGTTCCATACCGGTCGCGGCATTGGCCAGACAGGCCTTGAGCATGGCCGATGAGGGCGGCGTCACCTTAAACGCCTCCACCTGGCGGGTCAGATAGCCACGCAGTACGGCAGCCGCGCCCGCAACAATCGGCGTTGCCATGCTGGTGCCGCCGGAGTAATAATACCAATCGTTGTAACCACCCCAGCCGTTACCCGCTTGCACAGCGGAGCGGGTGGAGAGGATATTGGTCCCCGGTGCGACAAGATCCGGCTTGATGCGACCATCCAGACAAGGTCCTCGCGAAGAGAATGGTGCCATGCCCTGGGCATTATCCGACGTCAGATCCGAGTTGATCGGCTCCGCGTAATCACGAAAACTTCCCCACACACTCTCAGCGAGGCCCTCTGCGGCCCGCAAACTTTCACTGGCGCCAACGGTCAGACAATTTTTAGCTGTCGCCGGGCTATCAAGACAATAGCGGTCGACCATGCCATCCATATCGCGATCTAGGCCCGCATTGCCTCCGGCAAAAAGGACTAAAAACTCTTTATGATCCCAACAGAACTGATCCACATCCTCACACTCAACAGTGTACACGCCGCTACCGGCCTCGCCCCAGCTGTTGCTGTGAATGGTCGCCGAAGCATCCAACGCCTGCTGAAACAGGGGCGTCAGGCTGGAAGGCAGGCTGGGCAAAGAGACTGACGAGAGATCTGGATTTCCGACCGCTTGAAAGATCAGGCGCGCCTTGGGGGCCATGCCGACAAAACTGTCTTCGGAAAAATCGCTGTGGGCCGGGTCAGACCCGGATTGTTGGCCGTTACCAAGGACCAAACCCGCGACATGGGTGCCATGGCCGCTGAGATCCTGGGAGGAACTGTAGTCGCCCCAGCGAAAGATGGCGGCAACGCGCGAGCTGCCGCGCCCGTCGAGAAAGTCGGGATGAATATCCGTCGGCGAACCGCGGTCCAAGCCGCTGTCACACACCGCGACAACCTGATTTTCCCCGTACAAACCTTCGGCAGACGTCTGAAAACGGACATTGGTCAGACCGATGATATCTGCGGCCACATTCGCCGATGTCTTGGGCGCTGTGTAAATTTCCACCCACTTGATCCCGGAGATCCGCGCCAACGCATCAATGTGATCTGCCGCGATTGTCGCATCAAGACGAATGCCCCATGAGGATTCGAGCACCTCCGCGACAGTACCGCCTAACGTGCGGATAGCCTCGCAGATCGCCGTGCTGTCTTCGCCGGGGAAAACATCGATACGCAGTCGCGTCCCTCGGCTCGCCCCCGTGTTCGACTCCTCAGGGAGGGAAAACGTTGCCAGAGCCCTGGCCTCAAGGCTTAAACGATACTCCGCGCGATAAGGGCCAAACCAGCGCACATGGGCAAGGCTGTCGAGCTGCGTTGCATTCTGCGGATCAAGATGGACGATAAAGGCAAAGTCCGGCACATAATCAAGCACCGTCGCGCCGAGACTTTCCAGAGCATGCCGCCACGCGTCCTGGATGGGGCCGTCAAACTGGACAATATAATAGTTCCCGGCTGCGTCAGCGCTCACCGTTTGCTTGACAGGCCGTTGCGAATCTTCCGGAGGAGCCGTAACGGCAGGCCATCTTTGCTGAGCAGCATTGTCCAGCGGATCAAAGGCCATTCCGCCCAGATGCACGGTCATCGCCTGGGCTGTGGCCGAAAGTAGCAGAAACATCCAAAACAGCAGACATCTTGTTCTTATCAATGTGTCCCCCCCGAAGGTCGGGCTTAGCGAGAGGTTGTTCGCCCCTCCAGTCTCTACAGGCGGTTAGAATTCCGCGCCAAGATTCAGCATCACATACCAGTCGTCATCGTAAAAATCACTTGCAACCAGATGATAGAGTGAAGCGGCGATAAAGGTTTGCGCAGTCGGCGCAACTCTCACGCCTCCCCCGAGTTGAAGGTAATGGTCATCGGCAGACTCCTCCCAACGAGAGGTCCAACCGGACACGACGGCATTGGCGCTTAACCACGACGTCAGCGGAACCACACATTCAATGTCGCCGTTCAACACCACATGTTCTTCCTGATCGTCAGCATCGATGATGTAGGTGCCGCCCAGGTTCGTAACCAGCACCACCGGCCCGAGTGATGACGCAGTAATAAATTCGAGCTTAGGCTCCCATTTACCACTGCCGAGATAACGATCATCATCGCCCGTCGGTACGTTCAACGAGCCTCTCACCGCAAATTCGACGCTGCTTTGCCGGTCATTGATGAAACGATAAGTGGTCACCAGAGCTGAATCCCCCAGCCCTTTTTCAGAATATTTTTCACCGTAGCCCTTTTCCCACCAGTATTGATAGGACACTTCCAGCCCGGCCGACCAGTTATCCCGGATACCGTAAGAAAGAGCTGCGGTAGATTGCACCGTGCGACCGTCGACTTTGAGATAGTTGTAATTTTCGTATCCACCACCAACGCTCACTGAAAAGTTTCCCTGCTGTGGTGTCTGTGTATCCCACGCCCAGAGAGTTCTTTCCAACTCGGCATGGGCCGGAACGGAAAAGACACAAAAAACCAGAACAGCCAGCATCCATTTTATCATTTGACCTACCTCCATCTCTGACAACGGGTAAAAACTTCTCACTGGCTAGAATACAGGATAAAACGCTGCACAAAAAGATAATTAGTCGTAATTATTATGTTTTTATCTTTAACGAACATTTTCTATCGACTCCTGCCACCATGTCGCATAAAATAGCTCTAATTATCGATACCTATTGCGGCATCCTGAATCTTGAGGGTTACACGGCCCACTGTCTTTTTCAGGCTTTGTTGATGCAACTTGCATTTTTATCATAAGGAGAACAACACAACATGAGAGCAAGCGTGTTTGCTATTGTACTGATCTTGGTGACCTTCAACACCGCGCCCTGCTACGAATACGCCGATTATATTCGCGATGCGGCAACGAATCCGCAGGCGATTCTTGACAATCTGCATCCAGAGTCGGTCCAGATCGTGAAGGAAGCGAGCGAACGGCTGCGAAATGATGAAGAATACCGCGAGTCGGTGTTCTTTCCTTTGGATGCTCCGAATCTTAAAGGGAAAAGCGACCGGGAAATATGGGGAATCCTCTGGGAAAAGATCATGGAGGATGACTACTATGAGGATATGGTTTTGGTAGAAAGCTTTGACATGTCCAGACACAATCTCAAGATCTACCTCGCGGAAGACCCCAGCTTTAAGAAATTGGGCGGTCTCTATGAAACCATTATTTTCAAAAAACACGAAGATCGTTATTCTCCGCTGCTTCCTGAAATGATTGTCATATCACTTTTTGAAGGAAGCTGATCCGGACTTTGGGAGAGAGTTTCACTCGTTCTGCTGTCGATGGGTAATTGCCATACTTTTCGGGCCTCCCGGCAAAGCCGGGAGTGGCCTTTCTATAAGATCCAAGAATAACTCTGCTACTCTCCTTCAGAAGACAACAACATCACCACCTCATCAGGAAAGGGATGAGGCCGCCGTTTGACTCGGTTCATCCATAAGCCGTAGTGCCGGGCTTGACAGATGATTTGCCCGGTCTCGGCATTTTCAATGAGGTGATTGAAGATGCCCCGCGTTGGCTTGGGTATGGATACAGTCGTCCGAATCCGCAGTCTGTCGCCATATTTGGGGAGTTTCGGGGACAGTATAGAATGGCGCTAGCTTAAGCACTTTCGTAGCAAACTCGGGACTGTCCCAAGCCCTATCTGGGGCTGTCCAAGATGTTTGCGGGCTATGGAACGCTGGTGGTTTGCACCACAAAAGCCTGGGACAGCCCCGAATGGCACTAGTTTAAGAGAATTCTCAACAAAGTTAAGGACTTCTGTGCATCGAACAGTCCGAGATGTTTTCCGGCACAAACTGTTATAATTTCAGGCTATTGGGGCTGTTCTCATTTGCACCTATGGACAATTCTGTTTTTACGCAAATCTTGCTTAAACTAGTGCCATTCTATACTGTCCCCTGAACTCCCCTTTAGTGATAAAAAGCAAGCTTTGGTTGATATGGCAAGAAAGGATAAGAGAATAGGGATTGCTCCTGAAGATATGCAGGCATACAAAGACTTGAATAAAGAACTTTCTGATCCATTTCCATCAAATAAAGTGCGAGGACCGGAAATGCACCCTGATAGAAATTACAAAGATTTGCATGGTCATGTTGGTCCTGTTGATCATATTCCAATAAAGGACAAATAGAATAATTATGAATACAAATAGATTGATTAAAATATGGCAAATAGCCGCCAAGGATTTGGATTTAGAAATTATAACCCCATTTATATTAATGCTTTCATCTGGTGTTGAAATTGAGACAGAATTTCTATTAAAAAAATTTGGAGCATCTAAGGGCATGATTGTCATTAATGAGTACGATAAAATCTCAAGCTATGTCGATGATATTGTAAATGAAGGATATGGATTTTCAGTTTTAGACGAACCTTTCGATAACGAGCAGTATTCAAGAGATGATTATGTTGAAATTTTGAGTGATTGGGGTTGGAGTGGTGATGAAAATAATAAACCAAGTTGGTTATAATTTCAGTAGCTTGATGCCTCAAAGAGTGCAAATAAAGCCCCTGATCTCGTAGTGCCACCAAGTGGCACTGCTTACCTTGTTCCATAAGAAAGGGCTAAGGGGTCAAATCGAAAGCGCCGGTAAAGTCGGCATGGGGTGGAGGAGGTGCCATTCGGGACAGTATACAGAACCGTCATTTCTACGACTTCTGCGAACGATAACAGGAGAAAGTCTTCCAATCCGCCACAAGATCAAGCAACTGCGCGCCCCGACCATCACATCATCCTGCCCGGCAAGATGGATCCTTACGATGCTCCAACCGAGTTAAATATACTGTCCCCCGAACTGCCGCAGATCCGTTTACTCGGTCTGACCCGGTAGGTGCCTTTATGGATATGATCTTGGAGTGTGGCGAGGCGGGGTTTCAATTGCTCGCCGTATTCCTGCCATGTCGTTTGGTCGATGCCTTGTGCCGCCTTGGGGTTGAGCTTTAGGTAGGCGGTGTGCAATCGCTCCATGGTGACATGGTGCAACAGGTTGGTGAAGCGCAGAGTTTTGTCCCGCTTCGCGGCTTCTCGTATCCTGTCCAGTCCGCTCGTCGCTGCTTCCGGTCTCTGCGTACCGGTCACGGTCGTCTGTTCAGGTTTTCCCTTGGCCGAAGGACTTTTCTCCACAAACTCCGCTGGTGGATGGCCGCTTTGTTTCGGTTGAGCACCTTTGTTCGTTCGCTTCATCGATACTATTCCTTCGTCCGACTTCCGCAGATCGTGCATGTCGGGCGTTCGGCCATTGCCTTCCCCGACCGGACCGGCGCGCTGGATAGGCGCCTGATCGATCCCCGGATCTCCCGGTTTCCGTGCATGGAGCTTGCGGACATGCCCTGGTTCTTTGACTCCGCGGGTCCGGTGACGCCACTTGCGATAGCGCGGCGCCCCGTGCGGCCTTCCCCACCAAATCACAAGGTCGGCAACCCGAAAGGGTGATTTCGGAGCTCAATAGCCCGGCCTGCACGCCCCCTGTCAACGCTTCGCCGCCTCTCTTGCGAGAGGCCGACGCATGACTCGGGGTCATGGCTGGTCGCTACCCTTTACCATGTAGAGGACTTTCACCTCCCGTTCCATGCCGGCTTTTACCGGATTCAGGGATATTTTAAAAAATTCAATCTTCACAATTAATCAACAAACACAAACCATTAAAACTTCCAATAATACTAATTGGCTTATGTGTTTCACCACCATCCATCGAAATTTGCACCTCAAGGTTTTGATCCTCAAATGTTAACAATTCTTCTATTAATTGACTTATCGTCTTTCCTTTTGTAATCCATTGTTGCCCTATATCCATTTCCATATTAATCTCCTATTCTCTTTGTGAGATCAATGTTATAAGTTCCGCCCCTTGTTTTTTTTGACCCCAAATCTTCTATAGATTTAGCCATTTTCCAAGTACCACCAGGATGACCATCAATATCTCTTGTTATATAAAGTTTTCCTCTTTTAAATACAGCTTCACCATCATGGACAGTTTGTTTTATTTTATAAAAACCAAGCTTTTTTGCTACCACTGCAGCTTCCTTTGTTGTTTTAAATACTGGTGAGATAGCTTTTCGGGCAACATTCATTGCCCTTGTTGCCTTGACCGAAAGCCCTACACCTCCCGGAACTCCAGGAATCGCGGCCGCCACAACGTCAGCCACAATACCTCCAGCATCTACAACTGCAGCACCCCAATTTCCTTGTTTTACATTATCAGCTAACGAATGAGCACCAACAGCAATACTTGGAATTTCACATACAACAGCTTCCGCCCAGAGTCCATCACCATCCACATACCGGTATGGATTATTCAAAGAATAGGCATAGACATTGTGCCGCTGCGGGTTGACGAGTAGCGCCGCATTGATCTGTCCGCTCTGCGCATCCACAGCTCTGACCGCATCCGGGGACAAAAAGCGACCGATTCCAGAAAACAGGTAACGAGCGCCGAAGTAGTTCAGACCGGTCTCAATATCCTTTTCTTTGCCGACAAACCGCTTGGCGTTTTCTTCGCTGGCGACAACGCTGTATTCCACGCCAAACGGTTCATAGTCGGCCTCCCAGACTTTTTGCCCGGCGGCGTTACTTATGGCAAGGACGGTTCCGACTTGATCGGTATGATAATAGTAGTTTTCTTCTTGTGCGCTGGGGTTTACGGCAACTTTACCAATCAGTTTGCCGTTGAGATAAACATAATCGGCGATTTTTTGACCGGTGTCGTCATTTTCACTGAGGACGTTGCCTGCCGGGTCGTAATGGTAAACAATAGTCCCGTTCTCACCGTCTTTCACGACGCGCAGACCGTCGCCGTCATATCCGGCTTCGAGTTCCGTGATGGAGTCGATCTGAATGCTTTTTACTTGGTTGAATCCATCGTAAGTCAGGCCATAACTGATTCCATCCTTGCTTCCCGAACTCAGATGGCCGGTGGAATTGTAGGAACAACTCAGCAACTCGCCGCCCGTGGTGCTGGTTAATCGCTTGGTGGTGGAATAATGATAGCTGGTCGCGACTCCGGCGATGGTTTTTCGCAGGCGATTACCGCCGACATCGTAAGTAAAGGCCCCGCTGCCCCAGGCACCATTGAAGGTTCGGATCCGGTTGAGGTCGTCGTAGGTGAATGTCTGTGCACTTGACAGCAGCCTTTTATTGGATGCCCTCCTTACTCCCCTTATGGAGATCGTCTATGAAATTGACAGCCGCTTAGAGAGAAGCGTTTACTCCGCAGAAATATATTTTCCCCTCATCAAAAAAACACTATCTATCAATGGAAGATCGACAACATTGATCCAGTACAAGTATCCTCCAAACGCGATCGGATGGTACATATCCCCATAATTGTTAAAGATTTGAACACTATCTTCTTTTTCTATTTTCTTTGAGGCGATATTGATCCATTTTTTTTCCACATCCATTTCAGACCAAAAGATTTCATTATCCTTTAAAAAAGGAAATTTTTGATCACCATCTCTCTTGACAAGCAGGCCCCCATGTTTCTTATTGAAATCAAAAAAATATATATCGCTGTCTATATCCAGCGTATCAGCCCATACAAAAACCCCTTCATCAAAAGACCAACCATTATCACGATGATATGAAGGATCTTTCACCTTACTAACAAAAATCTCCTTTGAGTCTTTCAATGCATAAGCCCAAAGCTCTACATCGCCGTTGAAAGAACGTTCATAGAGGACATATTCATCCATAACAAGAACATACGAAATAAGCCCAGGAAAATCCGGGAGCGCAACTTCACTAAAATCATTCAAATCTATCAGTTTTTGCTTAGCGACGATATCGCCTCCCCCTCTATCTTCCAATGAATATATCAATAAGTAAAAGTTGCTAATAGATAATGGCACTGCATATTCATCAAATAATCGTTTTTTTGTTTCACAAGGTTCTGACAAATTCACTAGGCTAATAGAACTTCCATATAAAATATTGTCAGTAGACATTTCATCCCAAATCACAACTATGGAAGGAGACATTTTGCCTCTGCTCGATTTATGCAAAATTTTTTCATTTTTTTCTATGTTGTCTAAAACTATTTTTTCACCTGAAATAGATATCTCTTCGTATTTTTCCGAAAAAATATTATGCTTGAAAATTAGCGACCTACCAGTCACAAAGCATATATTATTAATATCCTCAAAATAGTAATTACCAGAAACAATCTCACCATCAGAAAACAAGACTACTAAATATGGAGAACTAAAAGAAATAACTATGAACAATACTACAAAAGTTAAAAAAACTTTCATTTCCATAACACCCCTAATTCATATTAGTAGCTTTTCCCATAAGAGATTTTTCGAATTTTTTTCTTGATCGTTCAACCATCTCACGAGGTTCTGGATAATTCATTTTGTTATAATTTTTTCCTGAGCCAGACTTAATCGTTTCTAAAATCTCTACCATTTGTTTACTTGTCATTGATGTATTTTTATCGACTATTTTTTTTGTTTTTCTGAAAGAACCTTATAAAAGTCTCTATCCGTACTCGCTTCATTTAAGGATTGCCACACTCCAAAACCATCTCTATCATAACTAGTGTCCATCCGGAAAGCCTGGATTTTCAGAGAGTGAGATGGCAGTCTCCGGCGAAGAAGGCTCAGTATTGGACCTTCCTCCCGGGGACCGCTTGAATTTTCATCTTGACACACGGTTCTTTCACAATTTTAGGCGCACCACCGCCTGTGTTTCTGGCTATCTCTGGTTTGGATTAAGCCAGCCTGATACGCGCCATGGCCAGCAGGTTGTAGGAAACCACGCTGCTGCGGACGTATTGCTTAAAGCCAGCCCAGCCGGACCAGGTGCAACGGTCAAGCCCGAAGGCCCTCTTGAGTGCAGAAATTCCGGCCTCGATTCCGGCTCGAAAATTCCTCAGGCGCTTATAGACCCAGTTGCTTTTGGCCATCGCCAAAACGGACAGCCCGCGCCGCTTGGCAAAGACAGCATCCTTGACCTGGTTCGACTTGGCGAAGTCCAAATTGCTCTTGGAGGCAAACCCGCCGTCGGCGCTCACCTGGCGCGGCATGCGCCCAAAAAGTTGCTGCTGCCGTTCAAGGAGCATTTGGTAACGATCACTGTCCGCCGGATTGCCCGACTCGATGAGACAATCGAGAATCAGGGTCGATGGGCCACCAGTGAAAAACACTTTGTGGCCGTAGGTGATGTCCCGCTGCCCCTTGACGATAATGTCGCTGTGTTCCTCGAAAAAGGAGACGACCTTTTCCGAAGCCGGTACGGTTTCGCCGTTGATCACGCGGCGCCGGGTCTGGTCGATGACCTTACCCAGCAGACCGACGGCCCGCTCCAGATTTGCCGCGATCCCCTGGGCGCTGAGCAACTCAAGGCCCTGATAGGCACGCAGTTCGGCAATCGCCGGCAGGGCATAGTTGACGACGCGTTCGGCATAGTGAAGTAGATCCTGATAGGCGGTTTTACAAACCTGCTCTTTTCTGGTATTGAGAATGGTCATCACCCGCTTTTTGACCACGCGGTTATGGTCGCTGTAGCGGTAGGAAGGGGCTGGGGAGAGGGCCTTCCCGGCACCGAGCCAGCGGGTGATAATCCGAATGCCATCGGCCAAAAGAGTGGAATCTGTCGGATGGTGGATATCGGTTTCGATGGCCGTTGAGTCGATGCGGATCTTGCGTCCTTTTTCGATCTTATGTTTGACGGCGTAATCGATGAGCAGGCGATGAATCTCTTCCCAGCTCTGCTCGGAAATCGCCTTGATGTTCTCCTGCAGGATCGATTTGCGGGGATATTGTCCCATGTCCAGGCGAGCGAAACGACGAAAGGCAGAGGAGTCATCCAGGTGAAAGGCAAGCTCCTCGTAACTGAGCTGCCGATATTGTTTCAGAACGGCACAGCGCAAGACCTGCTCGGCGGTCAACCCCTGACGACCGGTATCGGCCCGTTTGGTCTTGACCAGATCATCAAAAACGACTTGAAGCAGACCTGGAGTGTCATCGAGGATTCGTGACATCTGCTCCAATTCTTTACCGATCTGGGTATTGTTGACAGTCATAAACAGGCTCAGTTGGGGGTTACGTTTTTGGCGCATTGAATGCCTCCTGAAAAGATGATTGTCATTCAATATCAGGTGGTTACATTCACCATTGTTGCAGAATACGCCTATTCTTGAAAGCTTAAAATGTTGCTTTCGTTTGTGAAATTAGCACGTTAACGTTTCCGGATGGACACTAACTAGTTCCAGAAGCACCCAGCCCCTTCATGAATATTTTCCTAAGCAGGCTCCAGCCACCACCTTTTTTACTTACACGCTTTAACGCTTTATCCTCAAACCTATCTGAGATGGACGTAAATGAGATCGTATAAGTAACACCAGACCCATATCTTATAGCCTGAATTGAAAACCGTCCGTCAAAATCCACATACCGATACGGATTATTCAAAGAATAGGCATAGACATTGTGCCGCTACGGATTGGCGAGTAGTGCGGCATTGATCTGGGGAGTTTCGGGGACAGTATAGAATGGCACTAGCCCGAATTTCTCACCAATAAATAGAATAAGGCTGTATTTCGTGGCATAAATGTAGTGAGACCAATCACTTACATAGCGCGAAAGGAACAGCCTTATGAAAACAGAGTGTAACACAGAGCAACTTGAGTTTCATAGCTTTGGTCGGCGTGAAATTATTGGTCAATTCGATGGCATCAAGATCAGTTCCGATGGCGGTGGCATCCTTCTTCGAGAGGTCGAAAAACGCACCGGCATATTGCGTCGTTTGAGTCAATGCTTCACGGACTATCGCAATCCAGAGATGATTACCCACAGCCTCGAATCCTTGATTAGCCAGCGCATCATGGCGCTGGCATTAGGCTACGAAGACCTCAACGACCATGATGTTTTGCGCCATGATGCCTTGCTCAGTGTTTTAAGTGGTAAGTCCAATGGAAAAATGGGAGCCGGGAAAAGCACTCTCAACCGTCTTGAACTGACACCTGCGACGGGCTCAAGTTCATCGCGCTACAAGAAGATTGTCGCCAATAGTGACGCTATGGACGAGCTTTTGATTGATTTCTTTCAGAAGTCATTCAGTGAAGTTCCAGAAGAGATTGTCTTGGATGTAGACGCTACAGATGATCTAATCCACGGTACTCAGCAGGGGCGTTTTTATCATGGCTATTATCGAAGCTACTGCTATTTGCCGCTGTATATTTTTTGTGGGGAACAGCTGTTGTGCGCCCGCTTGCGTACGGCGGATCAGGATGGTGCCGCCGGAACAAAAGAAGAACTGGAACGCATTGTCCGACGCATTCGCCAATCATGGCCGGATGTTCGCATCGTTGTGCGTGGAGACAGTGGTTTTTGTCGCGACGAGATTATGACTTGGTGCGAGCACGAAGAAAACCGCGTGGACTATGTCTTGGGATTGGCGAAAAACTCTCGCTTGAAGACACTGATAGAAGAGGAGATGGAACAGGCGAAACAAGAGCATGAGCAGACAGAAAAAGCCGCACGGGTATTCAAAGACTTTCACTACCAGACCCGCAATAGCTGGAGCCGGTCCAGGCGCGTTGTGGGCAAAGCGGAATATTTGTCCAAGGGAGAAAATCCCCGCTTTGTCGTAACGACACTGAGCGAGGAAAAAGCGGATGCCCGCAGCTTGTATGAAGACATTTACTGCGCCCGCGGCGACATGGAAAATCGGATCAAGGAACAACAACTGGCCCTGTTTGCCGACCGGACGTCCTGTCATGAAATGCGTGCCAACCAATTGCGCCTGTATTTTTCCAGCTTTGCCTATGTTCTGTTACAAACTCTGCGGCGCATCGGATTAAAAGAAACGGAATTGGCCAAAGCACAGAGCGAAACAATCCGTCTGAAATTACTGAAGATTGGCACCCGGATCAAAATCAGCGTGCGCAAGATCTGGCTGTCATTTTCAGAAAGCTATCCCTATGCGGACTTGCTGCGCCAAGTTTTGGGGAATCTTCAAAAAATACCGATACGCTGTTAAGGCCAAGGGGAATAGTCAGACAAAATCAAGAGGAGAAAAAAACGAAACCTGGGAGAGGTGCGCCTTTTTTCATAAACATATTGCTCAACGCCGACCCATTTGAGTCATTGATGGAGACTGCATTCCACAGGAAGAGCCAATTTGACTATTGGACAGAACAATAGGCGTGATTTTCGCGAAAATCACGCCTCAAAAAACAGTGGTGAGAAATTCGGGCTAGTTTAAGCAAGATTTGCGTAAAAACAGAACTGTCCATAGGTGCAAATGAGAACAGCCCCAATAGCCTGAAATTGTAACAGTTTGCGCCGGAAAAACTCTCGGACTGTTCTATGCACAGAAGTCCTTAACTTTGTTGAGAATTCTCTTAAACTAGCGCCATTCGGGACAGTATACAGAACCGTCATTTCTACGACTTCTGCGAACGACAACAGGAGAAAGTCTTCCAATCCGCCACAAGATCAAGCAACTGCGCGCCCCGACCATCACATCATCCTGCCCGGCAGGATGGATCCTTACGATGCTCCAACCGAGTTAAATATACTGTCCCAAGAACTCCTCGGACGGGACTTTTTCAACATCCTGCCAGGACGTCAGCATATTTGAAATTGTATATTGCAGGAGCGGCTTCAGCCGCGAATTCCCATCATAAAAAGGATCAATAACCAGAACAATTCGCGAATAAATTCGCTCCTACAGGGGGGGGGACTCCGATGACAAAATTGACTGTGTTCGGGTACTCGTGCTCTGTCAATGCTAAAAATTCGAGTGAATGGCACAGCATCGTGCCATTCACACAAGGCGCGAAATCGCCGAAGTGGCCACTGCGCTTCAAGATTTTGCAACGCAGTGGGAAGGGTGCGAGGCGAAGCCAGACCCGAAGATTTCGTGTTGTCAGAGCACGAGTTTAAGGGGAAAAAGCTGCAAAAACGGGACTGTCCCCGCACGGGGGATGTCCCAGGCTTTTGCGGTGCAAACCGCCAGCGTTCCATAGCCCGCAAACATCTGGGACATCCCCAGATAGGGCTTGGGACAGTCCCGAATTTACTACGGGATCGCTTAAACTGGCGACATTCAGGACATCCACAATAAAATTGGTGACCGTTTCCATAAAGGTTTGAGCGCTGGAGCGATCTGCAGCATTGCTTAAGAGATCAAACCGGGTTGCGGCATCGATATCACCGCTCCTTGAGAAAAATCAATATCCAATTCTCTGACCTTTTCCTGCACTTCCTGAGAATGAACATATTCCGCTACTGTCGTCATTTCCAGACTTTGCGCAAACTTGACAATCCCTTTAGCCACTTTGAACGCAGCAGGGTCTTGATCGAGATTGCGAATCAAGCTGCCATCAATTTTAATAATATCAGCATTCAGTTGCAGCAGATGATCAAAATTGGAGTAGCCGGTTCCAAAATCATCGATGGCAATCTTACAGCCGTAGACTTTAACTTTTTCAATGAAGTGCATGACACATGCATAGTTGTCGATACTGTCCGATTCCAAAAGTTCAAATATGGCTCGGGAACCAATCCCGCTTGTTTCTAATTTCTCCAGAATAAAGGCGGTCAAACTATCATCCAGTAGATCGGCATAGGAGAGATTGATTGAGAATTCAAAAGGCTGTTCTGCGAAAAAGGCAAACGATTTATCGATCATGGCCCGAGTGATTTCTCTGTCAAGTCGGACCTTTGTAGCAATGTCCAAAAATTGTCCGGGCGAAGCAATTTCTCCGTCGTTCAGGCGCATGCGCACCAGGCATTCGTACTTGCGAATACAACCGGCCCTGTTATCGAAAATGGGCTGAAAATAGGGAAAGATACGATCCTCCTGCAAAGCATCCCTCAGGCGTCCAGCCCAGAGCAAATTCAATTCATAGGCATCTTCAATCTGCTGTTCGACTTGGTAGGTAAGAAATCCCTTCTTTTGCTTCCGGGCCTGCTGCAGGGCAAATTCGGCCTGAGTTATCAAGCGATTTTCACCGCTTTTCCCCGCTTCGCCTTCATTTATTGCAGCCCCTTGGGTCACCCGGACATCGATCTCTTGCTGTTGCCAGATTAAGCGTTGACCATGGAGGAATGTATGCGCTTCTTCCAGAAAAGGTTCGATCACATCTCTGGAAATCGTCGGACCAAAGACGGCGAACTCATCTGCAGTCAGGCGATAGAGACGAATCGTACTCGTGAATGAAGAATGTGGCACAAAGGTTCTCAACCAATCGGCCATGGACCGCAGGACATAATCCCCACAACGATATCCGAATGAACCGTTAATCTCTTTGAAATCATCAAGATTGATGAGAATCAGACCGCCCGAGTCCTCTTTTTCTAAATCAAGGAGCAAGCGAGCACGATTTGGAAGCCGCGTCAATTCATCGGTATAGGATGCCTGCAAACTGCGCATCAAGCTGACCGCCCGGAACAAAACAATGCCCGAAAGCAGCAACATGATCGCCCCTGTTACCAGCAGAATGCGGTAGTTCCAGGTGCGCATCGGTTGCAGGACCGCATCAATTTCGTTCTGGGGTACACCGATGCCGAAGAGCATGTTTGCATGAGTGGCCGCGTAAGATAATGCATAGTCCCTTCCGTTCACCGTGATATGACGAGTGCAAACCGGACTGCGTCTCTTCTGTAACCCCACGATCACCGTGTTTTGTTCCACATTGAGCGTATCGATCAAATGGTCTTCCTGAATCTTCCTGATAACCTCTTCAGCCTGCTCAGGGTCATTGATCTCACTTAAGCCAGATAATTTTCGGTTATTGCGATCAATCAGATAGGCAAAAGTATTGGGGGTCACCTCCACATCGCTGACCAGGTCGATAATCCGTTCCGCATGCCAATCCATCGTGGCGACACCGACCCGTTCACCCTTCTGGTTAATGATCGGCTTTACCAGTGTAAAGACCGCCGCTTCTGACAGAGGATTATAATAAGCAGAGGTCCAATCCTCTCCCGGCAAGCTGCCTCCCAGAGTTTTTCCCGTCATCATCTTGGAAAACCATTCCTGCTTCCGGTAGATGCGTAGTCCGGGATCGGTCAGAAGATTCAATGCGGACGAATTTGCTGAATCCCGATAGGCAAAAGCACTGGGCATAATCCCAGCAGATTTTCCCGTTGAGTCATCAAACCAGATCCCCACACCAAAAACAGCCGGAAACGTGTTCAGCTTCTCAAAAAGGACCTTACCTAATTCCTGCCTCAAGCTAGAGCTATGCCTTTTCTGACCCAAATCCCAGAAAAGCGCCCCGATAATAGCCAGATCTTCCGTGTACCCCTCAAGTAAGCGATGCTGGTGATCAATCCTGTCAAGGTTGGCGTAAAATGCTTCCTGCAACTGAGTCTGACGCAGAGCACTCATGCGGTCCTGAGAAAACCTGAGGTTCAGGAGAGAGGTTGTCCCGATCGCCGTGATAAAAAGGACAACCAGCAGCAGCAAAATCCAGATAATTGATTGTTTGGACTGATTCAGCTGTTTTAGAGTGCTGAAGAAAGTCTCGGGGCCAAGATATGACCAACCGGTTTCGTTGTGATGATCGGAGCGTTTCATTTGTCTTCGGCCTTCAACATCCTGCTAACCCGCATCTGTGCTTCCTGAATTTTCGTCATCTCTGTCGTCTTGCTCAACACCTGTAAACGATCCCGAGCTTCTTGCATCCCCTTCTGAAATGCAAAGTCGTACCAGACCATTGCCTGTGGCAGATCACGGGAGTTGCTCTCCTGCTCACACATTTCACCCAGATAGAAGAAAGCCTCCGGATCGTTTTGTCTGGCCGCTTTCAACAACCAGTCTCTTGCCATCACCGGATCGGCATTCACCCCTGTTCCGTGCAAATACATTTTTCCCAACGCGGTCTGAGCTGCGGCATAATTTTTTTCTGCCGACTGCTCATACCATTCAACAGCCTTGGCATCACACTGCACCGTCCCCTGACCATTCGCATGCAACTCCCCCATCAGGAAAGCAGCCTCGGGAAAATACTTTGCGGACAAAGCCGCCCAGTGTAACGCAGCCTTATAATCCCCCAATTCACGAGAAATAATCGCCATGTTGAGCTGAGAACGGATATCACCATTTTGGGCTGGACCATGGCACGGTTCTAAAGCTTCCCGATAATTGTGTAATTTTACCAGCAGATAGCATTCACTATATGCCGGATCTGTTACTAATGCGGCAAAGGCCTCGACCTGTTGAGGGCAAGAAAATCCATACCCGGCGCTCATTTTCGTCAAATTAGCCGTTGTCTTACCGAGCTTTTGGTACTCTTTCGCAACTTTCTCACAGCGACGCTGCCTTTCTTTTTCAATCCGCTCCAATTGGTCGAGCCTAGTGGGGTCACCTGCATAGCGTTTGCTATATCGCGTCAGTGGATCAATGTAAGGTTGGCTCAGCAGTTGTTCAACTTCTGAAATCGGATCAACCCGCTTTTTCACAGTTTTTTGTGAGAGCTGATTGTTTTCAGAGGACGTTAGAACTGGAGCATTTTTCTTCTGACCACCCCACTTCGTATTGTTCAGGCAACCACTTAAGCAGCATGCGGTCATACCAACAACAATGATCCATCTGTAAATACTTGTTTTTTTCATTCTGAACACAGCTTTCTTCAAGACTGAACATAGCAGGCTGTTGAAAAACAGCCTATGGAGCTCATAAACGGGCGACCAAAATCAAGAACAGGTCTTCAAGTCATTGATTTTGTAAGCAAGTCGGAAATCGAATTTTCGGCTTGCGCCGTTGAAAAGGCCCCGGATGGGACTTTTTCAACAACCTGCTAAAAAGCAATGCTAAATGGTCAATAATCGGCACATTGATATATTCACGTCAACACATAAAATAATTTTTTATGTTTTAATTTTCGATAGTAGACATTCACTATCACACCCTCTCAACCTGCATTCTGAAAAAAACAAAAAGGCCGACACGGAAATCCGAATCGGCCTTAGTTGTCCTATTGTTTTCAATGTCAAAATTACCCTACCGGTTCACCAACGACATCATGCTCCCCGGATAGCGCGTTCCGCTGGCCGCCCCTATGGGCATCAGTTTTTCTAGTTCAGTCCGATCCCCTACAGTCAACGTGACAGCCAACGCCCCAAGGTTTTCTTCGAGGTAACGGCGCCGCTTGGTGCCGGGGATCGGTACCACATCATCACCTTGTGCCAGCACCCAGGCCAGGGCCAGTTGGCTGGGAGTGACACCCTTGGTCTCAGCCATGGCTTTAACGGCATCGACCAGTTGCAGGTTTTTGTTGAAGTTATCGCCCTGAAAGCGTGGCGACATGGCGCGATAGTCGCCTTCGGGAAAATTATCAATGGAGCGGATCTGGCCGGAGAGAAATCCGCGCCCCAGCGGGCTGTACGGCACCAGGCCGATGCCCAACTCACGCAGAGTCGGTAAAACGTCCTCCTCAATATCGCGACTCCACAGCGAGTATTCGGTCTGCAACGCGCTGATGGGGTGAACGGCATGAGCGCGGCGCACGGTGTCAGCGGCGGCTTCGGACAAGCCGAGAAAGCGGACCTTGCCTGCGGTGACCAGTTCGGCCATAGCACCAACGGTTTCTTCAATGGGCACGTCGCTATCCACCCGGTGCTGGTAGTAAAGATCGATATGGTCGACGCCGAGGCGTTGCAGCGAGGCGTCACAGGCTGTGTGGACATAATCCGGTCGTCCGCAGATGCCGCGATGGTTGGGATCGTCACTGCGGATAATGCCGAATTTGGTGGCGAGGATAATCTTATCACGATGCGCTTTGAGCACCTTGCCCACTAACTGCTCATTGGTAAATGGTCCATACATATCAGCGGTGTCAAACAACGTGACCCCCAATTCAACCGCCCGTTGCAATGTCGCAATGGATTCCTCGTCGTCGCGATTGCCATAAAAATCGGACATCCCCATACAACCGAGGCCTAAGGCGGAAACTTCTAATCCCTGAGTTCCTAACTGTCGTGTCAACATGTCACTTCTCCTGTGTACTTTGGGTGAAACAAGTCATCGTGGTCACGGTGGTAGCGTCTTGATGGGCAAATCATTCGTTCTGGGGCACACCACAACCAATAAGTAGATTAATATTTAGCACCCTAAATAAATTGCGTCAAGTCAGTGTTCGACGATTCTTTTCCCAATATGTTAGTATGACGTTCAATATCGTTTGATTTCAGTGTGTTCCGCATGACTCTTATACAAATCAAACAAAACACGCCTTTCATAATAATGACGCGATAGTTAGACCCTACTCCGCACCGGGGACTCTGTCGCGGCCGGAAAGGAACGTTTTATGAAACAGCATCCCTGTTATGCCGCCATTGATGTGGGCTCCAATGCCGTGCGCCTGCTGATTGCCCGCATTAAGGAAGGTGATCATCCCGTCGCTGAAAAAGAACTGCTGCTGCGTGTGCCGTTGCGCCTTGGCAGTGATGTTTTCACCCTCAATCGTCTCAGTGATGAAAGTGCCCGCTGTCTGACCAAGACGATGGAGGCGTTTTCCAATCTAATCTCCGTGTTTCAACCCCTCGACATGAAAGCCTGTGCTACCAGCGCCATGCGTGAAGCCAAGAACGGCCTTGATGTGGTGGATCAGATTCGTCAACAGTGTGGCATTGAGCTGGAAATCATCAATGGCAAGAAAGAGGCGGAGATGATCTTTGCCAACCGCCCGGACCGACTGCTACCCCATGACTGCGAATCTTTTCTGTATATTGATGTCGGCGGCGGCAGCACGGAATTGAGCCTCTATAGCGATGGTGAACTGGAGGTCAATGAATCCTTTCGCCTTGGCACGGTTCGTCTGCTGGAAAAAGTGGTGGACAAATCAGAGTGGGGCCGCATGCAGAACTGGATTGAAGAGCATGTTCAGGAAAGCCAGGTGCTGGGCATTGGCAGTGGCGGCAACATTGGTCGACTGCATCGCCTTGCCAAGCGCTCGGAACAACAGGCCATGAGTCGTGAACAATTGAAAAAGGTCTACCTGAAACTCAAAGTGCTGGATGAAAATGAGCGGGTAAGTCGCTTCAAACTTAAGCCCAGCCGCGCCGATGTAATCGTTCCGGCGGCCAAGATCTATCTGGCGGCGATGAAATGGGCGGGAATTGAAAAAATCTTCGTCCCGAAATTTGGCCTGGCCGATGGCATTATTCTCGAATTGCACCGCCGCCAACAACAAAACGGTGACGATGATCTGTTGCGTAATCAAGACAGTTTGCTACACTGAACGCTGCCGTGAAAAACCATTTAGTCTTATTAATTCACACCAACGTTAAGGAGGATGTATGACATCGCAACAAGGCGTGTATAAATGTGAAGTTTGTGGCAACATCGTTGAAGTTCTGCACACGGGAGCCGGTGCTCTGGTCTGCTGTGGCAGCGATATGAAACTGCTCGATGCCAACACCACAGATGCGGCGCAAGAAAAACACGTGCCGGTCATTGAAAAAACCGACACCGGTTACACCATTACTGTCGGCAGTGTTGAGCATCCTATGACCG